>JBJEWX010000118.1:0-11754 GCA_051885275.1 Succinivibrio sp.
CTATGACTTCTTGCAGAGCTTTAAGCTCCATACTATTCAGTAAGCTGTCTAGATGGTTTTTCTGATCTGCGGTGATTACAGATCTGTCTAAAAGCTCATTATTGAGTTTTCTTATACCACTAACATAGCCTATTTCAAAATTTATCCTGTATCTTTCTTTTATGGTGTCATCAAGCTCTATTATTGGGCGTTTTAGCTTATCAGCAGTTTTTTCAGCTATGTTTTTTACTGCACCTAAAATATGGGATTCTTTTTCCTTACTCTCTTCATCTTTATAGATATAGTTTATAGGCAGAACTTTAGAGATGGCATCAAACAGCTGTTTTTGCTTAAAAGGCTTGATGATATAACCGTTGTGAAGCTCCCTGATACTGTCAGGAACGTTACCTTCACTGGCCTCTGCAGATACCATAATTACAGGTTCCTTAATATTTCTCTGCCTTAAACTTGTCAGTAAAAACCAGCCATCATGTCCTGGCATTGCAACATCAACAAGGAACAGGTCATAAGAATCAAGATCATCCTTTATAAGAACCTCATCCGGACAGTCTGCAGTATCCACCGTAAAGCCTACAGGCGTTAGGATCTCTTTTACAAGCTCTCTGTGAAGTGGATTGTCATCCACCTCTAATACCTTGTACTTTTTCCTGTCCTCTCCCATATAGCCGACTACAGTTCGCTCAAGCGTCAGTACGCTAGGGTCGTCAAAAGCCTTTGACAACTTGATTTTCAAAGTGAAGGTTGTCCCCTTGCCATAGGTACTCTCAACTTCTAAATCACCGCCCATTATGGTTACCAGAAGATTGGTTATAGTAAGTCCTAGTCCTGTACCACTTGCCTGCTTTTTAGCTTCATCAAGTCGGTTGAAAGGTTCAAAAATCTTTTTTAGATCTTCCTTTTTTATTCCTATTCCACTGTCTTTAACTATAAACTCGGCAACCTCATTTCTATAAGAAACGCTGAAGTAAACTTCTCCTTTGGCGGTATATTTTATTGCATTAGACAGTAGATTTATCAGGATCTGCCTTAACCTCTTCTCATCTGTCCTTACAAGGTTTGGCAGCTTGTTACTGATATTAGAGACAAAGACAAGTCCCTTTATATGGCTTTTATCTTCAAAATAAGCTGTAAGCTCATCTATAAGGCGGTTTAAATTTACACTCTCGTAATGAAGCTCAAGTCGGCCAGCCTCAATTTTTGAAATATCTAAAAGCCCCTCGATTAAATCTGCAAGATAATCGCCAGATCTGCACATAATGCCTATAGCTTTTAAATGCCTTTGTGGGATATCTTCAGCTTTAGATAGGATCTGTCCATAGCCTGTAATGGTATTAAGCGGAGTTCTTAACTCATGGGATATCCCTGATAAATACCTGCTTTTAGCCTGATTTGCCGCATCAGCATTCTTTTTAGCCTCAGATAGCAGCTTTTCAGTTTTCTTACGTTCTGAAACTTCGTTTTCAAGCATCAGATTCTGATTGTGAAACTCCTCCTGAGCTCTGTTTCTGCTTTCCTCGACAAGCATAAACATCATAGAAAAGAGACTGAAAATAAATTCAAAAAGCAAAAAGCAAAGCACAAATCCAGACTGCAGGGTACCTCTGTCCCCAACCGAAAAATGATAAACAATTGAATAATAAACAGAACACAGAACCGTCACGTTTGCCAGCGTGTACATAAAAAGGTGCCCTGCAAAACGCATAAGTCTTTTTGAAACTGAGTTTCTCAGTCTTTTAGGGAGTATGGACTCTATCTGGTGATGAATGTCCGCCTTATTTTTACATTCATCAAAACAGCATGAATCAAGAGTACAGCATAAGGAACAGATATATCCTCCATAGCGGGGACAGTAACACAAGTCTTCTCCGTCAAACTGATTTTTGCATATCCGACACTCCTGCATCCCCTCTATCTTTACAATCTCCCTTGCAAGATAGTATTTTCCGCCAGTCAGTATCGCCAAAAGAGGACAGAAAACCAGAGTCAGAATCAAGGTAAAAGGAGCACAAAATGCTGTCAGATATTCCCCAAACACGCCAAAATAAGCCATATATCCAAGTACAGAAGACAGGATCATTGAACCAAATCCAACTGGATTTATGTCATACAGATATGCTCTTTTAAACTCTATCCGGTCAGGAGATAGACCTATTTTTTTATTTATCGCAAGATCAGCTAGCAGCGTTCCACACCAGGCTACGGCTACAATTGAATATATACTAAGAACTGATGCTGAAATGCTGTATATGCCATAAGCCGTCAGAATATAGGCAATAATCACATTGAAAAACACCCAGACTACTCGTCCCGGGTGAGTATGGGTGAGTCTTGAGAAAAAGTTTGACCAGGCCAGCGATCCTGCGTAACCATTGGTGATATTTATTTTAATCTGACACAGACAGACAAAAACTACGGTTAAAATAAGTGCGGGGAAATATTTGTCGATACCAGCATAATCAGTAAGATATGAGAACACCTCATGATACATATAATTTGGATCAACTGCACTTGAATAGGGATATCCCTTACCTAACAGGTATACTCCCAGTATTGCTCCTATAAATATCTTAAGCCCACCAAGTACTATCCATCCCGGGCCTGCTATCAGTGTTCCAAACCAGTGCGACCTTTTATTAGATTCGCTTCTCTCAGGCATAAATCTCAGATAGTCAACCTGTTCTCCAATCTGTGAGACCAGAGATAATAAAATTGATACTGAAAATCCAAAAAACAGCCAGTTAAAACTGTCGTGATCCTGCTCCGACAGATTTAATGAAAAATCACTTGTTCTTACAAGTAAGATACATCCTAAAATTGATACAAGCTGCAATAGCCCCCACAATGGCTGAGTAATACGCTGAAAACGGCTGATAAAGGTAAAACCGTTTAAGATTAGAGGAATAACAATTACAGCAGAAACGAAATAGCCTATGTACAGAGGCAGGCCAAAGGCAAGATACATCATGTTAGCCAGAATTGTTGCCTCAAAAGCAAGAAAAATAAAAGTGAAGGAGGCGTATACAAGCGAAGTTATTGATGATCCAAGATAGCCAAAGCCCGCTCCTCTTGTTAATAAATCTATATCAACATTGTACTTAACCGCATAGCTTGCAATTGGTTTGCTTATAAGAAATATCAGAGGAACTGTCAGCAAAAGAGCATAAAAAAGGTGGTTTAACCCATAATAAATAGCGATGTTTGCGCCAATTACCTCAAGGGCAAGAAAACTGATTGATCCTAATGCGGCGTTTGCAACGGTAAAGGAACTTCTGTTTCTTGCACTTCTGGCTGTATACCTTAAAGAAAAATCCTCTAAGGTTTGATTTGCCACATATCTGCTGTACGTACGTCTTGCTTTTACTACCGGCTGCGCCACACTCAAATCCCCGCTTAAATATCACTTCAGTCACATTTTCAGCCTGATAGGCTCTTCGTTACATACGTAATTTGACGTATATCAATAGCGCATTTTCCACATTCTGTCACACCCCTCTCTTTGAAATAATGACCTCAAATCGTTATTAACCCACACAGGAGAAAACATCATGGAAATAAGAGCCAAGATGAATTACATCTCAAAAACACTAGCAGCAGTTGCTTTAACTGCAACAATGTCATCCTCAGCTTTGGCTGATGGTGTGAACACAACCGGTCTTGCTGTAACAGATACCACTGTCAAGGTTGGTATTCTGCATTCAATCACAGGTACCATGGCACTGTCAGAAGCAGGCTCTGTCCAGGCTGAAAAGCTTGCTATTGAGCAGATCAACAAGTCAGGCGGTGTTTTAGGCAGAAAGATTGAGGTTATCCAGGAAGATGGCGCTTCAGACTGGCCTACCTATGCTGAAAAAGCTCAGAAGCTCATTGTAAACGATAAAGTGGCCGCTGTATTCGGTTGCTGGACTTCTGCTTCAAGAAAGGCCGTTCTCCCTGTTTTTGAGCAGTACAACAATATGCTTTTCTATCCAACCTTCTATGAAGGATTAGAAGAATCTCCTAATGTTATTTACACAGGTCAGGAAGCTACACAGCAGATCTTAGCTGGTCTTGACTGGGTAATGAAAGATAAAAAAGCAAAGACCTTCTATCTTATCGGTTCAGACTACATTTGGCCACGTACCTCTTTTAAGATTGCAAGAAAGCACATTGAAAAGAATGGGCTTAAGGTTTTAGGCGAGGAATACTATCCTCTTGGTCATACTCAGTTTAATTCTGTCATCAACAAGATTAAGCTCAAGAAACCTGATGTTATCTTCTCAATTGTTGTTGGTGGCTCTAACGTAGCCTTCTACAAGCAGTTAAAAGCTGCAGGTATTGATCTCACCAAGGAAAAACCTCTATTACTTTCAACCTCTGTAACCGAAGATGAGGTACTGGGTATAGGCGGCGAAAATTATGAGGGCGCCTACTCTGTTACCAAGTACTTCCAGTCAATGGAAAACGACAACAACAAGAGCTTTGTGTCTGAGTTCAAGAAGATGTGGGGCGAGAACATTGTTATTGGCGATGTTACAGAATCAGCATACTTAGGTCCTTGGTTATGGAAGGCTGCAGTTGAGAAAGCCGGATCATTTGATATAGATGCCATCAAGAAGACTCTTCCTGGAATCGAGTTTGCAGGTGCTCCTAACGGTGCTGTAAAGGTTCACAAGAATCACCACCTCTACATGAAGACTGTTGTAGGTCAGGGGCAGAAGGACGGTCAGTTCAAGGTTGTTTACGAATCTGACGTAATCGAGCCAAACCCATTCCCTGAGGGTTACCAGTAACAGATAACAGGTCATGTTAACTGATGTCATATTACTGAGGGGGCAAAGCCCCCCTCCTTTAAATAGTATTTAAGGAGAAATAGCATGTTTTCAGATTACTCTTTTGAAGAGCTTGCCTCAATCTTTGCAATGCAGGGTTTTGCCGGTTTGTCTCTTTTCTCTGTTTTCCTTTTAATGGCATTAGGTCTTGCCATTATCTTCGGTCAGATGGGAGTTATCAACATGGCTCACGGTGAATTTATGATCCTGGGAGCCTATACAACCTACCTGACTTCTCATTTTTTTGAAGCCTTTTTACCATCTTTATTTGGAATTTACTTCTTTGTAGCCCTAATTCTGTCTTTCTTTATCACCGGAATTTTAGGCGCTCTTATTGAATACCTGATGATTAGGCATCTTTATTCAAGACCACTTGATACTCTGCTTGCCACCTGGGGATTAAGCTTAATCCTGCAACAGACATACCGCTCAATCTTCGGTGCCCGTGAAGTTGGTGTTACTCTGCCGGACTGGTTAATGGGCTCAGTAAGCCTGTCTGACAGTATTGAGATCCCTATCAATGGTCTGTTTGTTTTATGTCTCACCCTTCTTGTCACCTTTGGTGTTTGGTACACCATGTACAAATCAAAACTTGGCAGACAGCTTCGTGCGGTTATTCTAAACCGACCTATGGCAGGTGCAGTTGGCATCAACACTGGAAAAGTTGACCGACTGACATTTGCTTTAGGCTGCGGAATTGCCGGTATCGCAGGATGCGCCTTCACTATGATTGGTTCAACAGGACCTACAGCAGGACAGCTATATATTGTTGATACCTTCCTGGTTGTAGTGTTTGGTGGTGCAGGTACCCTGATTGGAACCATTGCTTCGGCTTTTGGTATCGCTCAGGCTCAGTCTGTAATGGAATTCTTTATGTCAGGCTCTATGGCAAAAGTACTAACTCTGCTCTTTGTTGTAGGAATTCTGATGATTAGACCTCAGGGTCTGTTCTCCGTCAAGGTTCGTCACTAATAGGGAGACAAATATGTTTAAAAGAGATCCTCAATATTCTGTTTCTCTAATGGGCAGAAAGACAATATTAAACTTCGTGATTCTGGCAGTTCTTCTGATTATTGTAATGCCATCAGCACTTGAAGTTTTCAGATTAAACCTTTTGGGTAAGTATCTAAGCTATGCCTTTGTTGCAATTGGCCTTGTTCTGTGCTGGGGCTACGGTGGAATCTTAAGCTTAGGACAGGGAATATTCTTTGGCCTTGGTGGCTACTGTATGGCTATGTTTTTAAAGCTTGAAGCCTCCACTCCAGAGGCAACCGCTATACAGTCTACCCCCGGTATTCCTGATTTTATGGACTGGAATCAGTTAACTGAACTGCCTTGGTTCTGGCTTCCATTTAAAAGTTTTCCTTTAACACTTATCCTGATATTTGCTGTACCTACCGTATTTGCATATATCTTTGGCCTGTGCATGTTCAAGCGCCGTGTAGGTGGTGTGTATTTCTCCATCATCACTCAGGCAATTGCAGCAATTCTGACCATTCTGATTATTGGTCAGCAGGGTTATACGGGTGGTGTTAATGGTATCACCGATCTGAGAACCTGCCTTGGCATGGATATCAGAACTGATGAGGCTAAACTGGTTATGTACTATATCTGCGTAATTCTGATCCTGGCTTCACTGTTTGTATGTCATCTTCTGCTTAGAGGCAAAATTGGACACCTGCTGCTGGCTATAAGAGACGAAGAGGAGCGTGTCCGCTTCTCAGGTTATGATGTTGCAAACTTTAAGATCTTTATCCTCTGTTTCTCAGCAATGCTGTCAGCTATTGGCGGTGCAATGTTTACCCTGCAGGTTGGTTTCATGTCTCCAAGCTTTGTGGGTATCGTGGCCTCAATTGAAATGGTTATCTTCTGCGCAGTTGGAGGACGTCTTTCAATTTTCGGAGCAATTTACGGAACCCTGGTTGTAAGTTATGCAAAAACAGCTGTTTCTGAAAACTTCCCTGAATTGTGGTTATTTGCAATGGGAATTCTATTTATTGGCGTTGTTATGCTCTTCCCTAGGGGGCTTGCCGGTCTGTATGAAGATTACATCGGACCTTACCTCCATAAAGCAGTCAAGTATCTGTTAACTCCTGAAGATGAGGAAAGTGCCAAAAAGACTCCTTTAGGAAAGATACTTGCAGCAAAACTTAAAGCTATAGCCGTTGAAAAATATCACCAGTACAAAGGAGTCTAATTATGAGTAACGCTCAATTTGAAAGAAGCTATGAACTTGAAGATGAAACTCCTATTGCAGGTAACAGAAGTCTTCAGAAAGAATACGCTCTTTATATAGAAAATCTGACTGTATCCTTTGATGGTTTTAAAGCTGTAGACAACCTCTCATTATATGTGGACGAGGGTGAAATACGAGTAATTATAGGACCAAATGGAGCAGGCAAAACAACCGTACTAGATATGATCTGCGGTAAAACCAAATCAACATCAGGATCTATCAAGTTCCATGGCAAGGAGTTAACTGAGCTTAAGGAGTTTGAGATTGTAGATGCTGGAGTTGGAAGAAAATTCCAGAATCCTTCCATCTATGAGGCTCTTACTGTTTTTGAAAACCTTGAGCTGTCATATCCAAAAGGAAAGAAAGTATTTGGTGCTCTTTTCTTCAAACGCAATAAAGAGATTATTGAGAAGGTAAAGGAAGTTGCAGATACCATTTTCTTAGGCGACAAACTGAACATGAAAGCCTCCCTTCTCAGCCACGGTCAGAAACAGTGGCTTGAAATAGGAATGCTGCTCATTCAGAATCCTTCACTGCTGATGCTTGATGAGCCGGTTGCAGGCATGTCTGTAGCAGAGAGAAAACAGACTGCAGCTCTACTCAAAAAGATTATCAAGGGGCGCTCTGTAATCGTGATTGAACACGATATGAAGTTTGTTGAAGATATTGCCGATCGCGTAACCGTTATGCATCAGGGAAAACTCCTTGCAGAAGGTAGCATGGAAAATATCAAGAATAATCCTAAGGTTATTGATGTTTACCTGGGGCAGTAGGAGATAGATTATGCTGAAACTTGAAGACTATAGCGTAGCATACGGTGAGAGCGTTGTTATCAACAAGCTTAACCTTGAGATCAGAGATAACGAGATAGTTGCTCTATTAGGCAGAAACGGTATGGGCAAAACAACTCTTATGAAGTCTGTTATCGGTATGATAAAAAGTAATGGAGGAAGCGCAACCTTAGAAGATGAACGTATAGACGGACTAAAAAGCTATGAGAGAGTCAAGGCAGGTATAGGTTTTGTTCCTCAGGGACGAATGATCTTTTCTACCATGAGCGTAAAAGAGAACATTGAAACCGGCCTTACTGTCACAGGCTCAAATCAGATCCCTGAAGATCTTTACGTTAGTTTTCCCATTCTAAAAGAATTTTCAAAAAGAAAAGGCGGAAATCTTTCAGGAGGTCAGCAACAGCAGCTTGCAATTGCCAGAGCTTTAGCCTCTAATCCAAAGCTGTTGCTGCTTGATGAACCTACAGAAGGCATTCAGCCTAATATCATTAAAGATATGGCTAAAACCCTTCATAAAATCCGCGACGACAGAGGTCTTACCATCTTTGTTTCAGAGCAGGTTCTAAGCTTTGCTCTTGATGTTGCAGATAGAATTATCGTGATGGAAAAAGGCGCTATTGTATACGATGCACCTCGTGATGAAACAGATGCGGAACTGGTAACTAAGTTCCTCTCCGTATAACAATAACAACTTAAGTAATCTGAAAATCATGGCAGATGGCTGCACAGCTTTCTGCCTTTTTTAATAACACAAAGTGATTATTGTTTCATCTGAAAATACTCCTGTTTTGCCTCAATTCAAATCTCTGCCCATCCTCTTATTTATCCTTAATTACAGCCTTTTTTTTTGCTCAACATAATAGTCTTTCACTAAAACTGCTATTTGCCTATTTTACTCGTACGTCATTTTACGTATATAACTAGTCAATTTTGCCAATTTATATCCCACCTTCATTCAATGATAATGAACTCAAGTTCAGAGGGTAATAATCCTAATGAACAGGTAATTTTCATTAACAACACTTATGAGGTGACGATTATGGGTTCAACTGGTTCAGTAAGTTCATGGGAAGAGGCATTATTAGTTGCTGCTATTCAGTATCCTGTTCCTGTAGTAAATGGTCCTGAAGACATTCAGGTTAACGTTGATAAGATCTGTAAGGCTGTGGCCTCAACAAAGGCCGGCTATCCTGGTCTTGATCTGATTGTTTTTCCTGAGTATTCAACTCAGGGTCTTAATACCGCAATCTGGTCTTACGATGAAATGCTGTTAAGTCTGGACAGCCCTGAAGTAGCTCAGTTTAAGAAAGCCTGTAAAGACGCTGACGTATGGGGTGTATTCTCTATCATGGAAAAAGATCCAGATGGCGGTCATCCTTTCAACACCGCAATCATTATCAACAACAAAGGTGAGATTGCCCTTCACTACAGAAAGCTCCAGCCATGGGTTCCTGTAGAGCCATGGGCACCAGGTAATCTTGGTATGCCTGTTTGCGATGGTCCTAAGGGTTCAAAGCTTGCTGTATGTATCTGCCACGACGGTATGTTCCCAGAGCTTGCACGCGAAGCTGCTTATAAGGGCGCTAATGTATACATCAGAATCTCAGGTTACTCAACACAGGTTAACGATCAGTGGATTATCACAAACCGTACCAATGCTTGGCAGAACCTAATGTATACAGTTGCTGTAAACCTCGCAGGTTATGACAATGTATTCTACTACTTTGGTGAGGGTACAATCTGTAACTACGACGGTAACGTTATTCAGCAGGGTCAGAGAAATCCATGGGAAATCGTTACTGCAGAACTCTTCCCTCGTTTAGTTGACAAGGCACGTGAGAACTGGGCTTTGGAGAACAACATCTTCAATCTGGGCTGCAGAGCTTATGTCGGTAAACCTGGTGGTGAGAAGGCAAACTACTTGACATGGGTTAAAGATCTTGCTGAAGGCAAGTACAAGTTACCTTGGGATGAGAAGATCAAGGTTCGTGACGGATGGAAATACTATCCAAATGGCGGTCAGTATGGTCCAATGCCAGATAAGTTCAAGAAATAGTCATATCAGATTCTCTAACTAATAACGTTCGTGTGGCAGGCCTTGGGCCTGCCTTTTTTTTCAACAAAAGTAAGTATCATGGCTTACAAAAGTCCCACAAATTACGCTCTGTTTGTGAGCATTTTTGCCTTCTGTTACAGCATTTATGGACTTCTTTAGTGCACAGTGTTGGCAGTTGCTCATATTTTGTTGCTTGTCACGCACCATACTAGGATACTTTAAATAAACCTAACTTAAAAAAAGGAGTCTTATTATGGGCGCAATGTCTGTTTGGCACTGGTTAATCCTGCTTGTAGTTGTTGCTTTGGTTTTTGGTACCTCAAAATTAAAAAACGCAGGCAAGGATCTTGGTGGAGCTATCCGCGGTTTCAAAGAAGGTATGAAGGAAGCTTCAGATATTGATAACACCGCAAAGAGCGATACCTCAAAAGCTGATGAAAGCAAATCTATTGAGAACAAATAATGAATTTTCTGGGTCTTGATGAAATCCTTATTATTGTTCTGGTTTCACTGATAATACTGGGGCCTGTTAAAACCTTCGGTATTGCAGTGTATTTTGGCAGACTTTTTGGTAAGGCTAAAGGCTATGTTAAAAAGATTAGCTCTGAGCTTGAACTGGATGAGGCCAAAAAAACTGCCCTAAATATAAAAACCGGTTTTAAGGATGCTCTAAAAGATCCTCTTGTATCAAAGCTTCCAGAGCCCTCGACAAAAAGAATGTGGACCGTTGATGAACCTGGTACTGACAGTATTGAGCCTGGGATACAGGCTCAGAAATGCCTGTCTGATACCTCTGCAGCAGAGGATCTTTTAAAGCGGGTCAAAGCTTTAGAAGATGAAATTGAAAAACTTAAAAACTCCCGCTATAACGGATAGTTTTAATTAGGGTTGCAAGATGCACAATAATTCAGATGAAAAACTCAAGACTATGAGTATTACAGAACATCTTTTAGAACTTCGTAAAAGACTGATGCTGATACTGCTTGGTATTGTCTGCATGCTTGTGATCCTCTTTCCCTTCATGCAGCAGATCTTCGATCTTGTGTCAAAGCCACTTATGGAATCTCTGCCAGAGGGTACAAAGCTGCTTGCAGTTAGCGTGGTATCCCCTGTTATGGGCCCTCTAAAGGTTCTTTTGTTTTCTGCGTTCTTTATTTCTCTTCCCTTTACGGCTTATCAGATCTGGCAGTTTGCCTCCCCTGCTCTGTACCGTCATGAAAAAAAACTTGTCATTCCACTGGTAATATCTGCCTTTGTGATGTTTGCCCTTGGTGTTGCCTACTGCTATTTTGTGGTCTTTGGAATGGTATTTAAATTTATAGCCGGTTTCTCACCTCAGTCTATTGCCTTTGCCCCGGATATCAGCTCCTATATAAGCTTTGTGCTGCATATGTTTATAGCCTTTGGCCTAACCTTTGAGGTACCTGTTGCAGTTATTGTGTTATGTGCCACAAAAACAGTTACCCCTCAGTCACTTTCAAAGTTCCGCCGCTACCTGATAGTCGGAGCTTTTGCAGTCTCAGCCGTGATCACTCCCCCTGATGTCTGCTCACAGCTGATGCTGGCCCTGCCTGTGGTGATCCTTTATGAGGTAGGTCTTCTATTATCTAGGATCTGCTTTAAAAACAAGCCTGTACCAAAAGAAGCAGTCTGATCATTAACTGCTGTTAACTGCCATCTATCAGTGCAATCCTAAAAATCCTGCTCTATTTTTACCCATTGTTGCAACTTCAACATAATTCCCACATTTATTTACTATTATTTGTTGTAACTACAACATTATTGTGATACTTTAAACATAACAAATGTGTTAACTACCAAATGAGGAAAGAAACAGTATGGCAATTAAATCTATTTTATCTA
>JBJEWX010000119.1:0-11653 GCA_051885275.1 Succinivibrio sp.
AACCGTTCCTTTGCTGACTATGGCTGGTGCGCAAGAATAAGAGGTGTTGAGTCTGGTGGTATTGTTGAGTCTCTGCCAACTCATACCTTCCCAACTGATGATGGTGGCGTTGCAATGAAGTGTCCAACTGAAATTGCAATTACCGACCGTAGAGAAGCTGAACTGTCAAAGAATGGTTTCCTTCCTTTATGCTACTGGAAGAATACAGACTATGCCGTATTTTTAGGCGGTCAGACTGTGAACAAGCCAAAAGAGTACGATAACCCTGACGCCACTGCAAACGCAGCTCTGTCAGCAAGACTTCCTTATATATTTGCAACCTGTCGCTTTGCTCATTACTTAAAGTGCATTGTGCGTGACAAGGTTGGCTCCTTTAAGGAAAGAGCTGATATGGAAAGGTGGTTATCTGACTGGATTAGTAATTATGTAACATCAGATCCAAATGCTTCAGAGGAGGTAAAAGCAAAATATCCTCTGTCAGAGGCTAAAGTAACAGTTGAAGATATAGAAGGTCAGCCTGGTTACTACAGTGCAAAATTCTATTTAAGACCTCACTACCAGTTAGAGGGCTTAACCACTTCATTAAGACTTACAACAAAGGTTCCATCAGGAGCAAAGTAAGGTAGATTATTTTAACAGGTATATTTAATTACTTGATTTTATAGGAGTAAATATTATGGCAAGCGATTTTTTTGTAAAAGTTGACGGAATAGATGGTGAGTCAAACGACAATTCCCACAAGAAGTGGATTGAGGTGATCAAGTTTACTCACGGTTCAGTTCAGCAGATTGCTGCCGGTCGCTCTACAGATGTTTCTGGCAGAGGCCATTTTGAGCCATTTACATTTGTTCACCTTGTAGATAAGGCAACTCCAAAACTTCAGCAGTTCTGTATGTCTGGTCAGAAGATTGCAAAGGTTGAGTTTGTAGTTTGCCGTGCAGTAGCAGGTGCTCAGGTTCCTGTATATGAGGTTACCTTAGAGAATGTAAAGATTGCATCAGCAAAAGTAACCACTCTTTTAGCAGATGAGTCACAGTCATTCCGTGAGCGTGTAGAGCTTCCTGTAGAAGAGATTTCTCTAATTGCAGGTAAGGCTACCTGGAAGGCAACAGCAATCAAGCCTGACAACACTAAGGATGGTGCTGTAGAGGCAAGCTACAACCAGGTTGAAAATGGCTAGTTTTTAGCCCTTATAAGCTATTTATGGACGGCCATATGGCCGTCCTTGTGTGATTTTTTCAAGGTGTATAATGGCTCTATCATACAAAGACAAATATGTGCCATGCGTTCTGTCAAGATTAGCAGATGATGAGCCTCAGTCTAGAATAGACAGGGCAGATCGCTTTGTACCTCTTGAAAAAATCAGACAGGAAATTATTGAAAACATAAGTCAGATATTAAATTCAAGATCACGCCCTGAAGCCTCAGATCTCAACAATGATGAACAGCTTGTCCGATCTGTACTTGGCTTTGGAGTATCGGATTTTTGCGGAATTTCAAATTCCCTGCCTGAAATCGAAAAAATACGTCACGAAATAGTGTTGCAGCTTCAGACATTTGAACCTAGGTTAAAGCCTGAGAGCATCAGTATCACCATTTTAAATCCTGAGCTTCCTCGCGCTACCTCGACTTTTTCTCTGCAGATTAGTGCTCAGTATGCGGTAAAGGCATTAAGTGGAGAATTTATCTGTGTTTCAAGTCTTGATCTTGAGACGGGAAGTGCAACAGTGAAACTTGATAAGGGTCGCGGATGAGTAAGGATTTTTTGGAATATTACAGCGATAATCTTTCATTTATAAGAAAGTTAGGCGCAGAGTTTGCTAAAGAGTATCCAAAAATTGCCTCAAGACTGGACATAAATTCACTTGAGTGTCAGGATCCTTTTATTGAAAGGCTTTTGGAAGGAACAGCTTTTTTATCTGCCAGAGTTGAAAAAAAACTTGATGATGGCAATGACAGGTTTTTAGAGTCTGTCATTCTGTCTTTAGCCCCGGATGTACTCTCTCCAATTCCGTCAGTCTGTATTCTAAAAGGAACAGACATACAGCTATTAGACGCAGTATATGAGCTTCCCCGCGGAAGCGTGTTTTATAAAGATACCCCGGTATTTGACACAGTCTTAAACTTTGAGACTGTCTTTAATACCACATTAACCCCTCTTAAGCTTGCAAATGTCGCTCTGACAGGTCATGACTCAAGACTTTCCGATCTTGATATGAAAGGTGCTTCAACCTCTTTGGAGTTATCCTTTTCAGGGGTTTCAGAGGCTATCTGCCAGAAACTTGATCATATTGATATTTTTTTAAATCTTAATGATCAGGATGCCTCGCTTTTAAGTGAAATTCTGTTTACAAAGGTTCAAAAGATCCTGGTTAAAGATCACAATGGGAAATATGTAGAAACAGACGAACTGCACTTTGAATACTCAATGCTTGATGAGAGGGATGAGATTACCTTATTCTCAGAAAAGAATCTAAGCGGTACCTCTCTTATGACAGCTTTTTCTGCATATCCTCAGCTTTTCAGGTTTATAAGACTAAAGGGCCTTAGCAGACTTGTGCACATCGTAAAAAGTCAGAATCTTGAGCTTTTGTTTGTTTTTAAAAAGAACACAACTGTTGCTTTAGAGAGCAAGGTTTTTGTGGATTCGATACTGTTAAACTGCATTCCTCTAATCAATCTGTTCTCAAGGCGTACTGACAGAGTATCCATTAGTGAAAGCTATGAGGTTAATGTAAGTGTTCAGGCAACCTCTCCTTTGAATTATGAGATTAGTTCAATTAGTGAACTGCAGTTTTTCAATTCCTATAATCAGTTTCTCTTTTGTGCCTATCCATTTTTCACCACAGGCGGTGTTGCGGAAAATATTAAGGGAGAATACCGCAATTTCTTTTCCCTAAACCGCAGACTAAGACAGACTGGTTTAAACGGAAACAGCCGTTCAAGTTACAACAAGACCGAATGCTTTGTCAGTATTTCAGGTCAGGATTATTCAGAGCATATGGATGAGCATCTGCAGTTTAGTGCGCTGTGCCGCTGCACCAATGCAGATCTTCCGATGTTTGTCTCAGCTAAGGATACCTTCTCATCAAAAGATGTAGAAATTTTTAAGAGATTAAAAATGCTGTCCTCTCCTACTGCACCTAAGAAATCTATGATTACAATGAAGGGCAGTGACGAGATCAAAAAGATTTCATACATTCTGCAGAATTTCGCGTCAATGCTTAAAGGCGGTAATATTATCTGCCTTGAGAATTTAAGACAGGTGGTGTCTCTTTTTAACACCAGAAAGGAAAGCGAGGTGTCTAATCTTGTCTCCTCAATCAAAGATGTGGACATACGACCTAAGGTTTTCCGCTTTATCTCAAAAGGCTGTGTATATTTTGAAAATGGCTATACCGTAAAGGTAACCTTCTCTAAAAAAGAACTTGAAGGTGTAGGCTTCTTTGTATTCTCAAAAGTTATAGCCTCAGTTCTTCAGACATATACCCCTGTAAATATACCTTTGAATATCGATCTGGCCTTAGACGATCAGGGAGTGGTTTACTCATGCAAGATCTTAAAAGACTAGTTGCAAGATACTCATCAAGGTTAAAAAGAGGAGCTGGGGAGCCGGATTTTTTCTATCTGATGCGTCTTATAGAAAACGCTCGTCCTAATCTTCCAAAAATAGGCTATGCAAAGGGACCTGAGAGTGAGGCGGTAAGATTAGGTCAGCTTCCTTATCTTAGATTTCCTGAAACGAGTATTGCAAGCATTGAGGAGAATCATACACATAACAGTGAAGAGCTTGCGGTGCTTGTGTATTTCTTTGGACTTCTAGGAGTCAACGGTCCTATGCCGCTTGAGACTACAAGCTATGTGTGCAAGAGGACCTATCATGATTATGATTCTGCCACCCGACGCTTTTTGGATATTATCAACCATCGTCTGCTGACACTGTTTTACAGGGCCTTCTCAAACAAGGAGCTTGCAGTATCATTTGACAGAAAGGACAGTCAGTTTGAAAAGATCCTGATGGCCCTATCCTGCAGTACCCCTCGCAAAAACAGTTCTCTGCCGCATTTTGCCATAAAATCGATGGAAACCTTCCTCTCACTTCGCAACCGAAGTGCAGATGGTCTAAGAAAGATGCTGCACCTGTTCTTTGGGCATGATATCAGTCTTAATACCTTTGTTGAGGGCACAGAAGTAATACCAAAAGAATACCGCTTAAAACTTGGTGGAATTAAAAACTGCACCCTAGGTGTAGATGCCCAGCTTGGCACCCATTATCTGTCGAGGACTAAAAAGTTCGCAATAACCGTGGGTCCTATGAGTTTTGACAAGAGTCTTGATTTTATGCCGGGGCATAAACTTATTGAACAGCTTCTGGAAATCGTGCAGCTGTATCTTGATAGACCGCTTAGCTTTGATTTGTATTTAAAAATTGAAGTTCCTAGCATAAAAAAGCCAAAACTAAATGGAATGTTTGCTTTAGGACAAAGCTGTCACTTAATATCTGAAAGCGGAGACAAAAGAATCACGACAGTAAAAATTGATGTAGAAGCCTCACAATATCCATGAAATCAGTATTCAATGGAATTAAAAAGTGGCTTTATGGAATAAACAGGTTACAACAAAGAAAGCTTGCTGAAACCTTCAGGGGTTTAAAGCGGATATTTGAAATATGATCAATCCAAGGAGCTTCTCTTTTATAGTTTAAAGAGGAGATTGAATACACAAGGAGCCGTAGATGAAACTAAAAAGAATCGCTCTATTTAAGAAACTGGACAAGACAGCCTATCAGGCCCTTGAGAGTGCAACTGTTCTATGTAAGACCAGAGGCAACCCATATGTGGAACTTTCACATTTTATCAATCAGATCCTGATGGGAAACAATACCGATCTGCATCAGATAATCAGCTCATTCTCACTTGATGCCGGAAGACTGTCTGAAGATCTTATTGAATCTATGGACTCTCTGCCAAGAGGTGCAAGTTCAATTGAAGATTTCTCCTCTGATATTGAACAGACCATTAAAGAGGCCTGGATGATATGCTCATTGGTGTGTTCTGAGTCGCTGATTAGAACCGGACACCTGATTGCCGCATTAAAACAGAATGCAGAGCTTTCAAGAAAACTGCATCAGATATCCCCGGAGTTTAAAAAGATCAATGCCGATCTTTTGGTGGACAATTTTGCTGGTATTGTAAAAAACTCTGATGAAACCTCTGTTAAAGCCGACAGCACAAGTGCCACAGGTCAGGCAACAAAGATGCTCTCTGAGCCTGCTATGGGTAAAGGTGAGGCTTTATCCTTATATACTCAGGATTTAACTCAGAAGGCCTTAGACGGAAAGATTGACAGTATTGTGGGCCGTGACGAGGAAATCAGAAAAATCATTGATATTCTGCTTCGTCGCCGACAGAACAATCCTATTTTAACCGGTGAGGCCGGTGTGGGTAAGACTGCAGTTGTTGAAGGTTTTGCCTGCCGTCTTGCAAGCGGGGATGTTCCAGACTGTCTTAAAGGATCAAAACTTCTGTCACTTGATATCGGTCTTCTGCAGGCAGGCGCTTCAATGAAGGGCGAGTTTGAAAACAGGCTAAAGCAGGTTATTGAAGAGGTACAGCATTCTGATACTCCAATTATCCTCTTTATTGATGAGGCTCATACCCTGGTAGGCGCTGGCGGACAGGCAGGTCAGAATGATGCGGCCAATCTGTTAAAACCTGCCTTAGCCCGTGGACAGCTGCGCTGTGTTGCTGCCACAACCTGGAAAGAGTATGTAAAGTATTTTGAAAAAGATCCTGCCTTATCAAGACGTTTTGAAAAAATCCTTGTAGATGAGCCGGATGATGACAAGGCTGTACAGATGATGAGAGGCATGGTGGGCGCTCTTCATAAATATCACTCAGTTACAGTATTAGATGAGGCTTTATCTGCAGCAGTATCCCTATCAAGACGATATATTCCTTCAAGGCAGTTGCCTGATAAGGCCGTATCCGTGCTTGATACTGCCTGTGCAAAGGTCGCTCTCTCACAAAGTTCAGAGCCATATGCCATTGAGTACTTAAGACGCAAGCTTGAGTCTTTAAAAATTGAGCAGGAGATCCTGCAAAGAGAGGACGCAACAGGTTTTGAGGCAAAAGAAAAGCTTGATGCGGTTAATGAAAAGATTGAGCAGACAAAGAAGTCTTTAGATGAGCAGAATGAGCTTTTAGAAAAGATAAGAAGCAAGGCTAAAGAATATATTGAAAAGCGAAACGCCTTTACAGAGAACGAGGACAAGAGCGACAGAGAGGCAAAACGCAAGGAACTTTTAGAGCTTCGCAGTGCTTTAAACGAGCTTCAGGGTGAGGAGCCTATGTTTTTACCTGAAGTTGATGCACAGGCTGTGGCAACAGTTATATCTGAGTGGACAGGAATTCCGCTTGGCAAGATGGTGAAAGATGAGATTAAGTCTGTACTCTCACTTGCAGATATCATGAAGCAGAGAGTTATCGGACAGGATCATTCTTTAGATCTCATTGCAAAGAGGATCACCACAGCAAGGGCATCTTTAGGCGATCCTAACAAGCCAATTGCTGTGATTATGCTGGCAGGTCCATCAGGTGTAGGTAAGACCGAAACCGCTCTGACCCTTGCAGAGACTCTTTACGGCTCTGAAAAAAACCTTATTACCATTAACATGAGTGAATTCCAGGAAGCTCATACGGTTTCAACCCTCAAAGGTGCGCCTCCAGGATATGTAGGTTACGGTGAGGGTGGCGTTCTAACCGAGGCTGTTCGCAGAAAACCATACAGTGTGGTTCTGTTAGACGAGGTTGAAAAGGCCCACAAGGATGTTCATGAGCTGTTCTTCCAGGTCTTTGATAAAGGTCAGATGGAGGATGGTGAGGGACGTCTCATCAACTTTAGAAATACCGTTATTATTCTGACCACCAATGTTGGCGACAATGAAATCATGGCGCTTTGTCAGGATGAGAACAATCTTCCAGGGGTTGATACTCTAGAGCAGGCGGCTCGTCCTGCAATGTACAAGGTTTTCCCGGCAGCTCTAATTGGCAGAATGAGCATCGTTCCATACTATCCTTTGTCAACTAAGAGTCTGAATCATATTATTGATCTTAAGCTCTCAAAGATTGTAAAGAGGGTAAAAGAGAACTATGGAGCTTTGTTTACCTTCACTCAGGCTCTGCGAGATGAGATTATCTCAAGATGTAATAATATCGCCTCAGGAGCCCGCATGATTGATGCTATTATTAGCAATGATCTGTTGCCGGAAATCAGTTCACAGTTCTTAGAGAAGACAATGAACGGCAGAAAGATCATCTCTGTTGAGGCTGACTGCAGTGATCATAAGTTTACCTATACATTTGCAGATGAGCCTGCTCAGTAGGTGAGTGTAGATAAAACTAGAAAGGGTATCAGCAGCTTGGTGCTGATACCAAAGGACAGATGATGAAAAAAATACTTTTTTGGATGGGTGGTATGGCGGTGATGCTGTCAGGATGTGGCAGTTCATATCCTGAATTTGATATTCAGGTCAGCCCATCAACAGCACTTGTTAAAAAATACGGCTATTATCCTTCTGTTGAGGTGGATGTAGCAGGACTGTCTGAATCTGATGCTGTTAAGTTCTCATCTTATCCTGTAGACAAATACTTTGAGGATGACTCAGGGCTTAGAGCTTATCTTGAGCCTTACACCATGCATTTTTCGCAGGAGGATCTGAAAACTAAGGTTTTAGATCCTGACAATGAGGCCTTTGAGAGGATCATGGAGAAAAAACCAGTCTATCTGGTTCTTATTGCCAACCTGCCATATGCAGACAAGGAGAACAAGACACTTGATCCTAGAAAGTATATTTTAAAAATAGAAGATGGCTTCTTCTCCTCACAAAGTGATCTGTATATAAAAATAGGTGCAACAGGTCTTATCAAAACCACAAAGAAAGAAGCTTTAAGGGACACTCCAGCCTCACTTGAGTCTAAGAATGAGCCTGTAAATGTTTCGCTTAAATGCACAGGCAAAAAGGATAGCAAGGATCTGTCCTGCACGACTATGTAGTAAAGGAATTGAAATATGAAATATCCACAGTATGTCCACTGGTCAGAAGGTCAGTTTCTGCAGCCGCATCATTTCCAGCAGATGCAGCGCTCTTTGCTAAACACAATAAACTCTGAAAGAACGCTATATTCCCCATATACTGAGGGGGTGATTTCCATAGAGGTTGATGAGGATGCGCTAAGAGCAAACAGAGTGGTTATCAAGAACATGAGTGCCATTATGCCAGATGGAATAGGCCTAAGTTTCCCAGGCAACTGTTCAATAGAGCCGCTTACAGTTTCCTTTGATGCAAGTAAGATTGACTCACTTTTGACGGTATATCTTTGCGTGCCAAATTATCTTGAAGATGAGCCAAACATTACACAGGATGGCAACAAAAACTATGGTCGATATGATGTTCAGGCTCATGAGGTTGCAGATGAGAATACTGGTACTAATGTAACAACTGTTATAACTAGAAAGATAAACTCAAGGCTGATTACTGATCCAAAGTCTGTATCTGACTGCACAATTCTTCCTCTTTTAAGACTGAGCTGGGTAAGGCTTGAGAATAATGAGCACTATCTTGAGATTGACAAGAAATATCTCCCACCCTACGTTGTGTTAGATGAGAACAGTACTCTTTATACAATGTTAAGGGAGTTTATATTTGAACTAAAGTCCTATAAAAGCAAAATTCTCTCTGACATTGAGAATGAGGGCTTTGACCCAAGCATTATTACAGGAGCAGGATTTCTTCGACTGATGCAGCTTCAGCTTCTTAACATTGGAATTACTGATCTGAGCGCACTTCTGATACCTCAAAGAACAAGTCCTTTTACTCTGTACCTGAAGCTTGCAGAGTTTTTATCAGCTCTTAAGGCTTTTTTCCCTCTATCAGATTCAAGTGAGGTTAAAAGCTACGATCATTATGATCTTTATCCTGTTTTCAAGGAACTTCTCTATGGCATCAGATCATTACTGACCTCGCAGGGCAAGGCTGAGTGCATGGAGATTGATTTTGTTCAGAATGAGGAAGCTCAGTGTCTGTGTGCAACTCTTTTAGATGAGCATATTGTCAAAGCAAAGGATTACTATATTGCACTTAGAGGTGGTCTTGAGTGGAAGAACCTTATTGATGATATTGAAACTGGTGACAACTTCAGAGTAATGGATTTAGGTTCAAAGGAAAGCCGTATCCGCGGATTAAAGCTCAGTTACGTGCGTTTCCCTCCAAGATATCTGCCGGTATCAGGATCTGATACTGTTTTCTTTAAGATCATGAGGGACGAGTCTCCTAGGATCTGGAGATACATTGTTGAAGATCATCAGATGGTGATAGATTTCGCTCAGAGCATGTTCGGCAAGTTCAGTGCAAAGCTGTATGTGGCTATTGTTGATGAGGAGACACAGAACTGATTATGGCTATAAGTGAGCTTCATGAGCTGATTAGACCAGTACTGCTGTGCGTCAGTGATTATTATCTTTATAAAAAGCATGGAGTAGAAGAGCAGAAGGCTAATGTGGTTACCAGGCTGCAGTCTCTGTTTACAGATATCAACCGTAAAATTGAGGCAGATGATTTTTTAAAGCGAGATTATCAGCTTATTGAAAAGCCACTGGTGTTCTTTGTGGATTATTTTATCAAGGAAAGCGGCTTTTCCTTTTCAAAAGATTATGAGCCAATGGCCAGAATGTACAATGAACTCTCAGGTGACGACAAGTTCTTTGACATTCTAGATTCATATCTTGCAAACGAGAACACCTCAAAAGAGGTAATAGAAACCTTCTATTTAATGCTTGGTTTGGGTTTTGACGGTGCCTACAAACGCGATCCTAAGGATGTGATCCCATATATCTACAGCTGCAAAGACCGAATTGAATGTGCAGTAGATTTCAAGACTGACTTAATCACACCTCTTGTACAGCCTAACGAAAATGAAATCAAACAAAGTGGCAAAAATGAGGTTAGAAATTTCGTTCTCAAAAAGAATTTTCTGATCATTCTGGTGGCTATCACTGTATTAAGCTTTGTGATTAACCTTGCTAGCGTTCATAAAAACATAAATGCTTTTAACGAGATACTAGAACAGACGGTAGATGCAGCCTCCCCATATCTGAACATGTCTACAGATGCAAATGAGAAGGTAAATCTTGTGAAGAGCAATGCTGATACGGAATAGCAAATATGGAAAACAATGTTCAAATGTCTGAAAACCTTGGAAGCAGTCTGTTAGACAGTACCACAGGAATAATCCTTTTGGTTCTGATTGTTCTGATTTCCCTATTTATAATTTTCTTTTTATTTAAGCGTTTCAAGTTCAAGCATGACATTAGCAAGGAGCGTCGTTCCTTAAAAGAAGATCTTATGATCTGGTCTAGCCTTGCAAACCTGGTTGCAGGCGGCAAGAAACGAAAGAAAGGAAAAGAGGATCTGACTGCTGATGTAAAGATTGTAAGACTGATCTTTGACTCTGCCTTATCTTTAATCAAGGCAAAATGCTTTAAAAAACTAAAGACGCCATGGGTTGTGGTATTAGGTGAGCCTTTATCAGGAAAAAGCTCAATTCTTGCAAACAGCTCATTAGGCTGTGATCTTGCAAGACGTGAGCTTGACGTCAATGATGAGGAGTGTCTGCACTTTTTTGTAAACAGAAATACTGTTTATCTTGATGTTAAGGGAAAAACCTTTTTTGATACCTGGCTTGGAGGATCTTCTGCTCAGTGGGGGGTAATCTGCGAGCAGATAAAGAGATATCACAAAAACAAGCCTCTCTCTGGCGTGATCCTTACAATACCTGCAGATGCATTGATTGCAGATGACAGAGAGCTTACAGTAAAAAAAGCCAATCTTATCGCCTCGGAGCTTCATAAACTAAGTTCTGTGCTTTGTATGAATCTCCCATGCAGGCTGGTTATTACCAAAAGTGACTGCATTTTAGGCTTCAGAGAATTTTTCTCAAACCTGTCACAGTCACAGCGAGAGCAGGTGGTAGGTATTAATCTTGCCAATGAGGATGGTTTCTATTCTCAGGAAGATTTTCTTGCAAAGTGGGCTGATTTTGTCTCAAGACTAAAAAACGGAGCAGTTTCTCTGATGTCCTCAAAAGAGGTAACTGACAGAAGTTTTAACGGTGGAAACAGGCTGGATAAATCTGCCTATATATATTCATTCCCAGAGCATATCAATGCTATAGGTCAGTCTTTAGAGCTTTACCTAAAAACCATTTTTGAGAAGACCTCCTCCTTTAGACCTAATCTTATTGACGGAGTCTATTTTGTCTCATCCCTTGATCAGGGTATAAGTTTATCTCCTGGGTTTGCTGCAATTCAGGGCAAGGCTGCAGATGAGGCTTTGGTAGTTGATACAGACAGGAGCTCAAAGAAGTCATATTTTATCAAGCAGCTATTTTTAAATCTTGCGCAGAGCATGGATACAAAGGCTGTATTTACCAAGCGCGAAAGACTAATAAGAAATATACCAATAGTAACTCTGTATACAGTTTTATGCTGCCTGAGTTTCAACTATATCACAGGTGCGCTGATGGGCAGGGAGCTTATCTATGACAAGCTGCATTCTGATATTGTATATTTCAAGAGCCTAAAGAGTATGTTTGAC
>JBJEWX010000120.1:0-2518 GCA_051885275.1 Succinivibrio sp.
CATCAGCCCTTTGGACCTTCTCTACCCTAGGCTGGCCTGACAATACCAAAGAGCTCAAACTTTTCCACCCAACCTCTGCTCTTGTAACTGGTTTTGATATCATCTTCTTCTGGGTCGCCCGCATGATTATGATGACCATGCATTTTATGAAGAATGAAGACGGTACCCCTCAGGTTCCTTTTAAAACAGTCTATGTAACCGGCCTCATTCGCGATGAGGAAGGCAATAAGATGTCTAAATCAAAGGGTAACGTGCTGGATCCTCTTGATATGATTGACGGTATTGACAGAGACTCTCTGATAAGCAAACGTACTGCCAATATGATGCAGCCTCAGATGGCAGAGAAAATTGCAAAGCGTACTGCCAAACAGTTCCCAGAGGGAATCGCAGCTCATGGTACAGATGCCCTAAGATTCACTCTTTGCGCCCTGGCTTCAAACGGACGTGATATCAACTGGGATATGAAGCGCCTCGATGGTTACAGAAACTTCTGCAACAAGATCTGGAATGCTTCCCGCTTTGTTTTAATGAACGTTGGTGAGAGCACACTTTCAAAACCTGCAGCATCAGATCTGTCTTTGGCAGACAGATTCATCAGATCAAAAATGAGAAAGGCTATTGAGGATGTAACCGCCTCCATCAATGCGTTCAGATTTGATCAGGTTGCAGCTAATATCTATGAATTCATCTGGAATGAGTACTGCGACTGGTATCTTGAGTTTACAAAGGCTGTATTAAAATCCGATACTGCAACTAAAGAACAGAAGAACGCAACTGCCTATACATTAGTTGAGATATTAGAGGCTGTAATGAGGATGGCTCATCCTGTAATGCCATTCCTAACCGAGACAATCTGGCAGCAGACTGCTCCTCTTATCGGAAAACTCAACCAGAGCAAGACAATTATCAATGCTCCTTATCCTGTCATCGATGATTTTGATAATGACAGCAAGGCTGAGGCAGATGTTGCCTTCATTAAGGATTTTGCAACCACTGTCCGTAACCTGAGAGCTGAAATGAAAGTTGCTCCTTCTGTTACTCTTGCTCCTATGATGCGCGGAGCCAGTGCTGAGGAGATAAACTGCGCTTTGGATAACTTCATCTTTATGCAGAATCTGGCAAATATTGAACCAATAAGATTTGTTAATGAGGGGGATGAACTCCCTCCTTGCACCTCAAAACCTATTGGTACTGCAGAAATTCTCATTGCCATGAAGGATCTGGTAAACAAGGACGAGGAGATCAAGCGCTTAAAAGGCATGATTGAAAAGCTTGAGGCTAACATCAGATCTGGTGAAAGCAAGCTTTCAAACGAGGCTTTCGTGTCTAAGGCTCCTGCAAAAATCATTGAAGGTGCCAAGGCTCAGCTTGAGCTTAACAGAACCCAGCTTGAAAAAGTTATGGCTCAGTTAAAGGAAATGGAAAACCTTTAATTAAAATTTAACCTTTTGTATAAGACCTTGGATATACTTGTATCTGAGGTCTTTTTATTTGGAAGTTTCATGAAAAAGTTACTGCTGCTAAGTACCATTCTCCTTTTATCTGGCAATGTGTATGCTGATTCAGACAATTATCTGTGCTCAAAATACAGAAAGCTTAAGGTGTCTAATGTCGATAAAGTTCTGGCTGTAGGCATTAACAGAATATACACTGACTCGGTTGAAACCTACGTTCTAGGTTACGGAACTCCTATCAGAGTATCTATCAGTGGACTAAAGCTTGGTATGGAACACATCATCAAAAGAAGAACGCTTGTCTGTGATGATGAGAAAGTGGGCCAGATCAGAACTTATAAGCTATCGGGGCTTGGTATGAGAGTTGGAGAGTTTGTTCTTCAAAGTGGAGACAAGAAAGTCTCCACCTATATTGAAATTGACTGAAGCCTGACCAAAGAGAGGCTTCCTGTTCAACTGCTAGATTGAATCTGACCTAAACCTGCTCTAGAGCTTTATCAAGATCAGCAATAATATCCTCAAGATCTTCAATACCTACAGAAAGACGTACTAGACCAGGAGTAATACCGCACTCAACTAGCTGGGCGTCACTAAGCTGCCTGTGGGTAGAGGTTGCAGGATGAAGCAGACAGGTCCTTATATCAGCCACATGAACTTCAGGTGAGGCCATGCCTACGCTGTCAATGAATTTTGCTCCAGCATCTCTTCCACCTTTAATTACCAGTGACATAACTCCCGAACACAGTCCATCTTTAAGATACTTTCTTCCAAGTTCAAAATATGGATCAGACTCAAGTCCAGGGTAGATTACCTTCTCAATCTTAGGGTGCTTCTCTAGGTGCTTTGCCACTGCAAGGGCATTCTGCGAATGCTTAACAATGCGTAAAGGCAGAGTTTCAATTCCAAGATTCAGGTAAAATGCTCCCTGCGCAGTCTGACAGCAGCCCAAATCACGCATGATCTGTACTCTTGCTTTTACAATAAAAGCCATTTTTCCAAAGGCCTGTGTCTAAACAAGTCCGTGGTAGGACTCGTCAGGAGTTACAAATTCAGGGAATTTTGAG
>JBJEWX010000121.1:0-11536 GCA_051885275.1 Succinivibrio sp.
TGATAAAATAATACAGTATGTTACTGAGGTATCACAATTGAGTCGTCAATATCCTCATCAGGATCAGAATTGTCATCAGGACTGTCTGTATAACCATCCTGCTCAATTGACATCTTTTGACCTTTATCATTTAGAATCTCATCATCAGCAGAAGCGTCCTCAAGAGAGATATCAGGCAACTCGGCCCTGTCATAAGGGAAGTTCAGCATGGCGTTTGTCTGAACAATGCTGGCAACACCTTTTACAAGCTCCGCTCTCCATTCTTCTATTAAAGATTTCTTTACAAGATCTGACAGGTATTTCTCTAAAGTCAGATAGTAGTCAAGCCAGAGCTCATTGAGTGAATTTAAAAGCTTTCCATCTTCCTGAGAAACATTTGAGATTGAGTCAAGCCGGTAGTTAAACTCCTTGTTATAGGTGTTATACATTTTTTTTGACTCAAAACTGCATATATCTGAATCACGACTTGAGATGCATTCACGAAGCAGGAAATAGTCTCCAAAGCCATACTGTTTTATCATTGCAAGCAGTGCGATATTAAGGTTGCCTTTTAAATGCTCTCCAACAGCATCTTCTATTCCCTCATTATAGAAAGGCGATTTCATCCATTCTGTTGCAAAAACATTCCACTTTGATACAACCTCATCATAAAGCTGGGTTTTAAGTGGAGAAGTCCTCATATAATCGGCTACACCTTTTATACAGTTATCTGAGGCATAATAGAACTGTTCACCTGCAAAACCTTCAAAGAAAGAGCACTCAGATTCAAGTCTTTCACCGCTTACTGTCTTTCCGCCAGTTCCCTGCACAAAAGCGTTTTCAGGAAGCAATCTGATACTCTGAGGCTTACCCGCCAGATTCCAGATCCTCATAAGCATGGTTCTGTACACAACAGGTCTTATTGCCTGTGCCTGAGGTAATCCTGGAAGAGTGGCTGAAAGCTGTCTGTAGAAATCCCCCCAGTATTTGATGGCCTTCTCTATAGCATTTACTGAAGATACATTACCATTTACCCGTCTTAATAAAACAGAAGTGTACTTTAGCATCTCCATTTCATAGCGGTTATCCATATCGTAAACAGCTGTTGTCGGATCACCACTTAACTGCTTGATAGTGTAGTAACTGATAGGAAACTCTCTTATATGTCTTGAACCAACCAGGGAATACAAAGTTAGATACCATTCCTTACCATCTGCATTAACCGGTATATTAAGGGCGGAGGCGGGGCTTAGCGATACAGCCTCATTCCATGAACTTACGTATTTATTAAAACTTGAATTCCTATCGTTAAAGACTTTCTCAATTGGACTTAGCGCACCAAGACCATCCTTTCTATAAAACTCATCCAAAGCGAATCGACACTTCTTTGAGTCGCTAAATCTGTACAGCCCCGGTTTTATCTGTCTTGTACACAATGCATCAATATTGGAATATTTAAAACTTTCAAAGGAATCTTTAGGCCATAAAAGTGAAGAAAGCAGAAGAAAATTGCATTTAAAGCCCTTATCAAGACACAGAACAGTACATTCAGAGGCTACATTTTTTAAGGTAAGATCTGCTCCTGTCATTGATATCTCAATTTCTTGAGGGATCTCAAGCAACTGAGCGTCATCCTTTTCAAAAACCAGTTTGAGTGATGTTGTCTCAGGTAATGTCAGCAGCAAGTTTTCATCAACCTGAAAATCAATAGAATTACCAGAAACCTCACAGTACTCTTCTAAACTCAGTTCATCAGTAATAACCTTGACCTTAATAACAGCGCCTGCTGCACTCTTTTTTGGTAAAAGCAACGTAAAACGGTAATTGCTGTAGGCATTATTAGTGCACAGTACAGACTGTAGCTGTGTATTTCCAGGAGAATTAACGAAAGCTGAGATCTCAGTTAATCCATTTTGATATGTTAACTCCCCTGCAGACCACATATTCGCAGCTGAAATATTTATGATACTGACAAGTGCAATTACAGCACCTAGATAAACCAACCTAATCATGATCGCATGAAAACATATTCAAAAAGTTTGAGGCTAGTATATT
This sequence comes from Succinivibrio sp., assembly GCA_051885275.1. GTDB lineage: Bacteria > Pseudomonadota > Gammaproteobacteria > Enterobacterales > Succinivibrionaceae > Succinivibrio. The sequence continues at coordinate 2,035 of JBJEWX010000121.1, forward strand.
ACCAATTTTAGAAAATGTTACAAATTTTCAGAAATAATTTCCATAAACTTATATTTTGCATCATATTTGAAATTAGTTTTGAAAATTCGCAGAAGGAGGAGGACAGAAATGGGAGGCTTTCGCCTCCCAGATTTTTGAAAAGATATTAACCGCCAAAGTTATCAAACAGGATATTCTCATCCTCTACACCAATAGAGTGGAGCATATCAACTGCTGACTTAGACATCATTGGAGGTCCGCACATATAGTACTCAACATCCTCAGGGTTCTTATGATCTCTTAGATACTGCTCATAAAGAACGTTGGCAATAAAGCCTGTTAAACCAGTCCAGTTATCCTCAGGCTGAGGATCTGACAGAGCTAAGTGCCATGTAAAGTTAGGATGTTCCTTTGCCAGCTGGTCAAACTCATCGGCATAGAATACTTCCTGAAGTGAACGAGCACCGTACCAGAAAGAAATCTTACGCTTTGAATCAAGTCTCTTGAGCTGATCAAAGATATGTGAACGCATTGGAGCCATACCGGCACCACCACCGATGAATACCATTTCATTGTCGGTTTCGCGAGCAAAGAACTCACCAAATGGACCTGAAATAGTTACCTTGTCACCAGGCTTTAGGCTCCAGATATAGGATGACATAATTCCTGGAGGAGCTGATGGATTGCCAAATGGAGGAGTTGCAATACGTACGTTAAGCATGATGAGGCCTTTTTCACCAGGGTAGTTTGCCATGGAGTAAGCTCTGATGGTTGGGGTATCTACCTTAGAAACCAGCTTATCAAAACCAAAGTGCTTGAATGCGCCCATATACTGTGGCTCAATATCAAAGTCTGAATACTTAACAGTATGAGCAGGAGCTTCAATCTGAATATAGCCACCAGCACGGAATGGAACCTCTTCACCCTCTGGGATACGTAAACGTAACTCTTTAATGAAGGTTGCCACATTGTGATTTGAGATAACCTCACACTCCCACTTCTTTACACCAAAGACAGAAGCAGGAAGCTCAATCTGGCAATCGTTCTTTACTGTAACCTGACAGGCAAGACGCCATCCTTCCTTAATCTCCTTCTTGGTGAAGTGAGAATATTCAATTGGAAGGACATTTCCGCCACCTTCAGTTACTTTTACCTTACACTGTCCGCAGGCACCACGTCCACCGCAGGCAGAGGACACGAATATACCTTTCTCTGACAGATCATTTAGAAGCTTTCCGCCAGCAGGACAGGTTAATGTTTTGTCTGGATCACCATTAACACCAATCTTGATGTCACCTGACTGAACCAGGAATTTTCTAGCAATTAGGATCAGGGCTACAAGAATAACTACAATAGCCACGAACATTGCTACACCAGATACAATAGTTAACATGTATCCCCCTTATAACTGAATACCAGAGAAGGACATGAAGGCAACTGCCATCAGACCTGCTGTGATAAAGGTTAAAGGTAAACCGCGAAGACCGCCTGGAGCATTTGCATACTTCATCTTCTCGTTGATTGCAGCGAGAATTACGATTGCAAGGGCCCATGATGAGCCTGAACCGAATGCATATACCACAGACTCTGTAAATGTGTACTCACGCTGAACCATGAATGACACACCTGCAAAGATAACGCAGTTTACAGTGATCAAAGGCAGGAAGATACCTAAAGCTGCGTACAGTGATGGTACGTACTTGTCTAGGAATACCTCCAGGATCTGAACTAAAGCTGCAATAACACCGATGTAGGTAATGAAGCTTAGGAATGATAAATCAAGACCAACAGCTAATGCATCAGGCTTTAAAATATAGGTGTTGATGAGGTTGTTAACAGGAACAGCCAAAACCTGAACCATGATAACAGCAGCACCTAAACCAGCAGAAGTTGAGACCTTCTTTGATACAGCAAGGAATGTACACATGCCTAAGAAGAAGGCAAGTGCCATGTTCTCTACGAAAACGCTCTTAATAAAGAGGGATATATAATGCTCTAACATTATTAGTAATCCTCCCTATGAGTATCGTATGCCAGAGGCTCCTGTAAATCTTTACGAATAGACTTAACAGCCCAGATCAGAAGACCTAACAGGAAGAAGGAGCATGGAGGCATTACCAAGAATCCGCATGGTACATACCAGCCACCATTGTTTACACTCTCAAATACTGTCATACCAAACCATGTGCCTGCACCAAACAGCTCTCTGATAGTAGCAACAACGCAAAGCACCAGCAGGTATCCAAGACCATTTCCAAGACCGTCTAACAGTGCAGGAAGTGGTTTTGACTTAAGAGCAAAACCTTCAGTTCTACCCATAACAATACAGTTAGTAATAATCAGACCTACATAAACTGATAACTGCTTTGACAGGTCATAGGCAAAAGCCTTTAAGATCTGATCAACCATAATTACCAGTGATGCGATAACAGTCATCTGAGCAATAATACGAACTGAGTTTGGAATGTAATTGCGTACAATTGAGATAGCAAGATTTGCTAACGCACATACTGCAGTTACAGATAAACCCATAACAAATGCGGTATTCATGCTTGAGGTAACTGCCAGGGATGAACAGATACCCAACACCTGAATCATTACAGGATTATTCGCAATGATTGGTGTAAGGAATGTTTCCTTTAAGCTTGGACCCTTACTCATTTACAACGATCTCCCCTTTGCTTAGTTTCTCAAGGAATGGTCTGTATGCATTGCCAAGCCAGTAAGCTGACAGATGATCAACACCATTAGAGGTTAAAGTTGCACCTGACAGAGCATCGATTTCATGATCTTTGTTCTGTGCATTCTTGATGATGTGGAACAGATAGTTGCCATTGTCATCAGTCAACTTCTTGTTAACCCACAGTGCCTGCCAGCGAGGATTGTCAATCTCACCGCCTAAGCCTGGAGTTTCACCGTGTGAATAGAAGGTAACACCTAGGATTGTGTTACCGTCAGCAGGTGATACGGCTACATAGCCATAAACTGTTGACCATAATGCCTGACCATAGAATGGAAGAATAACGCGCTCAACCTGACCATTGTCATTCTTTGCAAAATATACAGGCATTAACTTTGAACGGCTTAAAATACCAGCAACATCCTGATCCTTTGGGATCTTAACTGAAGTATCAGGTTTCTTTGCTAAGGAAGCAAAGTTGTAACCTTCAATGTCAGCTGCATTATTAACAGCAGAATCAGCGATTGCACCGGTTTCCACATCAATCAGGTGTGACTCAATGTGCTTGCTGAAGGTCTTAGCTACAGAGCCTTCAACCTCAAAGCCAGATACCTTTAAAATGCTTACCTGACGGTCATTTGCAACTGCAGCAGCTTTGAATGGATCTAAAGCTACCACTGCAGATGACACCAACACTGAGCACACCAAGCAGAAGGTAATAATAACAACAAAAGTACCTAATGCTGAATCTTTATTAAGCTTAGACACGGGCTAGTCTCCTCTTAATATTGCGCTTAGTTGCCAGGTAGTCAAACAGAGGAGCCCAGCAGTTAGCGAATAAAATTGCAAGCATCATGCCTTCTGGGTAAGCTGGATTTACGGTACGGATCAGGATCACCATGATGCCGATTAGGACACCATATGCCCATTTGCCCTTATTGGTAAATGAACTTGAAACAGGATCTGTTGCCATAAATACAGTACCAAAAGCAAAGCCACCTAAAACTGCATGCCAAGCAAATGGCATTGAGAACATTTCGTTGGTGGTTGAACCAATCTGGTTAAACAGGGTAGCTGTCAGGAATGCACCAATGAGAATACCTAGCATAATTCTTAATGAAGCAACACCTGTGATAAGGATAATTGCAGCACCAATAAGAATCATTGCAGTTGAACCTTCACCGATTGATCCTGGAATATTACCAATGAATGCATCCATCCAGTTGATAGCATTACCAGCAGCATCCTTTAATGCCTCCTGGCCACCTTCTGCCCATTGAGCCAAAGGAGTTGCACCAGAGAAACCATCTACAGGAACCCAGCAGTTTGTACCAGAAATTGATGCAGGATATGCAAAGAACAGGAATGCACGGCCGCATAGTGCAGGATTTACGAAGTTTCTGCCGGTACCACCGAATACTTCCTTACCGATAACAACACCAAAGGAAATACCTAAGGCAGCCTGCCATAAAGGAATAGATGCAGGAACAACCAGGGCAAACACAATAGAGGTTACGAAGAAACCTTCGTTAATCTCATGGTGACGTACAAGGCAGAACAGAACTTCCCAGAATGCACCTACTGCAAATACCACGATGTAGATTGGCAGGAAATATACAGCACCAATAATCATCTTTGAGTAAATGCCGGCATCAGAGCTAAGGCTTGCACCTAAGATCTGAGCTAAAGCATAGTGCCAGTCTGCGCTGAACAGTGCATAATTCTGTGATACGACATCAGTAACATTTGGAAGAGTAGCAATAGCTGCCACTGTCTGATTACCAATGTTGTACATACCAAAGAACATTGCAGGGAAAACAGCGAACCATACAATGATCATGACTCTCTTTAAGTCAACGAAATCACGTACGTGGGTTTTACCTGTGGTTACTCTTCCTGAAGAGTACAGGAAAGTGAAAGTACCCTCATATAAAGGATAGAACCATGCAAGCAGGCCACCCTTTGAAAAGAGCAGAGAGAATTTCTTTAAGACATCTAATAACACTTGTTAACCCTCCACTTCGATCTTAGTTAAGCTTCTGCGAAGCAGTGGACCGAAGTCATTTTTGCCAGGGCATACGTATGTAGCCAGTGCAATGTCTTCTTCAGCAAATTCTAAGATACCAAGTAGCTTTGCCTGATCGGTATCATTCATATCGATAGCACGAACAAGCATAGTTGCTTCTACGTCATAAGGAGCCAGAACCTTCTCATAGCACCCAATTGGCATAATTGAACGAGGACCGCCATTTAATGCTGTATTGAAAGTATATGAGCTAGGCTTGATGAAGTTTGCAAGGAATGCTCTTGTGGCAGAATGACGGTGGATACCAAGACCAAGCCAGTTCTTTAAGAAGAACTCATTCTTTGAACCTTCTTCAATTAAGGCCACTGCCTGATGATAACGGCCAAGGTATGCCCATGGGCCTACTGCGGTATTACCCCAAAGCACGGTACCAGAAATTACACGGACCCCCTGCTCAGACTTAACGATTTCATTTGCGGTAAGCTCTGCAACAGATGCACCAATAACAGTCTGAACAAGACGAGGTTTCTTAGCCTGAGGACCGGCAATTGAAATAACGCGCTTGTTGTAGAACTCGCCTTCAACAAAGAGGTGACCAATTGCAATAACATCCTGATAACCAATATGCCATACGGTTTTTGTCTCTGAAACCGGATCAAGGGTGTGGATATGAACACCGGCAAGACCTGCAGGATGACGACCTGCAAAGGTCTCTTCCTGAACATTTGGTGCAGAAACTGATGGGAGACTCTGCTCGCCTTTACATACGTATACCTTGAAATCACCGATGCGGCTTAATACCTTGATACCATTGGCAAAAGCCTGTGCTTCTGCATCAATGACCACTTTAGGATCAGCAGCAAGAGGATTGGTATCCATAGCTGTTACAAATATTGAGTGAGGCAGTGTACCTACAAGCGGTACCTTGTCGAATGGACGTGTGCGGAAAGCAGTCCACATTCCTGATTCAACTAACTCATCAATAACTTCTTTTGAGGACAGGCCTAACAACTTGTCAGCTGGAGTTTTCTTAAACTCTACGCTCTCACCGTTAGGATCTACTTCAATTACTAAAGACTGGAAAGCACGACGCTCACCTCTGTTTACAGCAACAACAGTACCTGCTACAGGAGCTGTGAATCGTGATCCAGGATTTTTCTTATCTTCAAAGAGAACCTGACCTTTCTTGACTTTCTGACCAGCTTCAACAGACATTGATGGACGAAGACCAACGTAGTCTGAGCCAATTAAGGCTACATGCTTAACTACTGGGCTGTCGCTCACCGCCTGCTCAGGCTTGCCGCCAATAGGCAGATCCAATCCTTTTTTGATGTTAATCATAGACGGTTCCAATAATAAAATTAAGGAGCTTATCTCCTATTACCTACCTGCCTTATTCTGCAGAGAAAATGTGATATTTTTAGTCAAAAAGATCACATTTACTCTAAAGACAAGTTTACGCATAAATTTTATCATTAAACTTGAACTTAGGAAATTTATTAGAGCAAGAAAATTGGACAAAGTCTAAAATGTTAGATAAATATCCAATATTTGAAAAGAAAGTGTGCAGATACATACGACAGTCTGTTAAGAGAAAACTTAAGTTGAGTTAAGAAATATGAAATAGCACCTACTTAGAAGCAGGTTGTTCCTTTTTGATTGATCTTATAACCAATGTACTTAGTTTTTAATCAGAATGTTTTTCAGGACTGTTTTCAGAATAAGGGGCTACTTTTAAAAGCAACAGCATGCCTGGTATGGCAAGCAGTGTGCAGAACCAGAAAAAGTTTTCCCATCCCATAAACTCAACAATATATCCAGTGGTTGCATTGCAGAAGGTTCTTGGAACTGCACTTAGGGAGGTCAGCAGTGCAAACTGGGTTGCAGCATAATTTTTGTTGGTTTTAGCTGAGAGAAAGGCCACAAAGGCTGAGGTACCAAGACCGGCTCCAAGGCACTCTGCGATAATTACTGCTGCCAAAAGCCATACGGATGGGGCACTTTGTGCACCTATTCCCTGACGGGCGAGTATTACAAATCCCAGAATTGTAATAAGCTGACCAAAGCCAAAAATCCAAAGAGCTTTGTTAATGCCGGTTTTCAGCATTATGATACCGCCTATAATGCCACCTATTATCATGGACCATAGTCCTGCATTTTTAGCAACAAGGCCTATTGTCAAAAGATCATATTTCAGATCAATATAAAAAGGGGTTGCAAGAGCGGTGGCCATCGAATCTCCTAATTTGTAGCAGAATACAAAAAGGATAACAAGCAGCATGGATTTTAAGCCTTTTCTTTGAACAAATTCTCTAAAGGGCTCAACAACCGCCTGTTTTAAAGTTCTAGGGGCATTACACTGCTTTGGCTCTTTTAAAAAGAAACTCAGTACAAGAGCAGGCAGCATGAAGGCTGCGGTAATAAAAAACACCTCACCCCAGGATATAAACTGAGCAAGTATCAATGACAAACCACCAGGGATCAGGCTTGATGCTCTTGAGGTGGTAATGAACAGAGAAGTTCCAAGCCCAAGTTCCCTGTCTGTGAGAATTTCTCTTCTGTAGGCATCAATTACAATATCCTGTGTTGCAGAGGAAAAAGACAGAATGACTGAAACTACTGCTATAAGCATCAGATTCTCATTTGGAGAAAACTGACCCAAGAGAAAAATTGAGACAAATACCAGAGCCTGAGATACAATCATCCAGCTTCTTCTTCTGCCAATTTTTAGCAGATCATATCTGTCAACAAGTGGAGCCCAGATAAACTTCCAGGTATAGGGAAACATAATTAAAGAGAATAAACCTATTTCCTTTAGGTTGACTCCCTCTGTTCTAAGGTATGCGCCAAGTAAAGTCAGTACCACAAAAAGGGGCATACCTGAGGCAAAACCTAAGGACAGGCATACCAGCATCTTTTTTGAAAAGATATCCCTAATCAGACTTCCTTTAAACAACATTGTCTTATTTGCTAATCTCTGAAATTTTCGTACTGAAGTGGCTGTTCTATCTTTGAACTTCTGACAAGCGCAATGGTAGACTGCAGATCGTCTTTTTTCTTTCCGGTAACTCTAACAATATCATCATTGATTTTTGCATCAACTTTAAGCTTTGCATCTTTGATGATCTTTATGATTTTTTTGGCAAGCTCTTTATCAATACCCTCTTTGAAAGAGACTATCTGAATTGACTTTTTTCCAGAGCGGGTAACTTCTTTAAACTCTGCTGCAGTAGCTTCGATATTTCTCTTGATAAGTTTCTGCCTTAGGATGTCATCCATCTGCTGGATCTGAAACTCTTCACAAGCCTCGAGTTTTACCTCGTTATTGCTCTTGTCAAAGGTATATGAAGCTTCAACACCTCTGAAATCATATCTGGTCTGAAGCTCTCTATTTGCATTGTCAACCGCGTTTTGGACTTCATCCTTTTTTAATTTAGAAACAATATCAAAAGATGGCATTTTTTATTCCTTCAGCAAATCAATTACAATTTTCTCAACACTATTTACACTAAGCCCTTCATCCTCTAGCAGCTGACTGATTGAGCCTTCCATAATAAAGTGGTCATGAAACCCAAGATTTATAACTGTGCAAGCCTTGTTTACAGCATTGGCTCTTACGGCAATTTCCTGACCTATACCACCTTCAATAACCCCCTGCTCAAGAGTAATAATTGCCTTGCAATCCTTTGCCAAAGACTCAATAAGCTCAACATCAAGTGGTTTGACAAAGCGCATGACAACTAAGGTAAGGTCATATTTTGCAGCAAGCTCTGTCATATGATTGACTAAAGATCCAAAACAGCAAAGAGCTATCTTTCTGCCATGATTTAGGATCTTAGCCTTGCCAACGGGAACAGTACTCTTAAGATCCACAACCTCAAGGCAGTCATCTGAATTTCTCTCATATCTGACTACGCATGGAGAATTTAAGGCATAGCCCGTATTAAGCATCAAAAACTGCTCTTTGAGATTAGATGGAGTCATAATCACAAGATTAGGAATGCAGCGCATAAAGGCAATGTCAAACATTCCCTGATGTGTTGGACCATCCGGACCTACAATACCGCCTCTGTCAACTGCAAGTAAAATTGGCAGATTCTGGATTGCCATATCATGAATCAGTCCATCATAAGCTCTCTGCAGGAAGGTAGAATAGATTGATATCACTGGGTGCATTCCACCTGCAGCAAGGCCAGAAGCAAAAACCATTGCATGCTGCTCCGCAATACCGACATCAAAAAACTGATCTTTATATTTTTCAGCAAATTTTTTCATGCCGGATCCTAAAGGCATTGCCGGGGTTATTGCTACAAGCTTTTTGTCAGTTTCAGCTCGCTGACATAGCCACAGTCCAAAATTTTCTGAAAAAGACATCTTTTCAGACTGAGGCTCACTCATAATTCCCTTTTGAGGATCAAAGACTGGTACCCCGTGATAAAGCGTAGGATTAAGCTCAGCTGGGGTATAACCCTTTCCTTTTTTTGTCACAACGTGAACAAGCTGCAACCCGCCGATTTTTTTAACATTCTGCAGAATTGAAACCAGTCCTTCGACATCATGACCATCCACAGGACCAATGTAGTTAAAGCCAAGCTCCTCAAAAAAAGTTCCAGGCATTATCATGCCTTTTACATGTTCCTGAGCCTTTTCAGCAAGCTGTTTGATTGCAGGAAGATTCTCAAGGACCTTTTTTCCGCCCTCTACAAATTTCACGTAGTATGGATTTGCCAGAATTGACGCAAGATACTGAGATACTGAGCCCACATTCTGAGAAATACTCATCTCGTTATCATTTAGGATCACAATCAAATCAATAT
>JBJEWX010000122.1:0-2495 GCA_051885275.1 Succinivibrio sp.
TGATACCTATGAGTTTAATGTACAGCAGGCATCAGAGAGCAGTGCTAAACTTGTTTTAGCAATAATCAAGATGCTTTAGGAGCATAAATGCCGGTAGAACAGATAATTGATGCAGCAAAAGACGCTTCAGCAGAAGATATCCTGCTTACTTTTATCTCAATTTTGGAATACCCTGCAGTCACACTCCTTGTGGCTATGTTCCTTGAGATAATTCTACCGGTAAAAGACAGCTTTAGAATGTCTAAACTCTCGCCTCTGTTTTCTGCTATGGCAAAACGTGTAAACAGAGATGAGAATTCCCTTGGACAGAATGTTTTTTCAAGTGTTTTTCTTCCATTCTTTATACTCAGTATCTGTGTTTTTACGGTTCTGCTGTTAAGATTTATAGTAGGCAGTGATACTGTTGTTTCATTACTGATACTTCCCTTTCTGCTTGAGTCAAAACCCCTGCTGAAAGCAACTCTTGAAATTAAAAAACAGATGGAACAGGGAAACAAGACTAAGGCAAGAAATGCGCTGCAAAGTATTGTCCTTAGAAAATGTACTAATCTCTCCTCTTTAGGAATATACAAGGCTAACTGCGAGGCTGTAGCTGTAGGTTTGTTTATTAACTGGTTCTCTGTCATGGTCTGGTTCTTACTGTTAGGACTTGAAGGTGCGGTCATAATGCAGTCAGTCTCTGTCATGAACAGATCGTTTTCCCTCAAAGAAAGCAGAAACGAGATGTTCGGAAGCTTTGTATACAAGTTAGAACAGGCCCTTATCATTCCGTCACTTGTTGCTTTTAGCCTCACTATGCTCCTGTCCTTTGGGATCATCAGAATTATGAGAAATCTTATCAGCAGCTATAAATCATTTACCGGAGCTGTAAGCTGCGTGGTTCTTGAGCTTTTAGGCTCTTATGCCAATATCTCCCTGGGCGGGCCAAGATACTACGGAGCCAGGTTAATTAGGCTTCCAAAATTTGGCGGTTATTATGATCCTGAAATAAAATCTCCTCTGAAAATCTATAACAAGATAAGATTCTGCGGAGTTCTTTTTGTCTGCACCTGTGTACTTTTCAAAATCTTTATAAACACTAGTCAAAGCTGATATGGAAAACGAATCATCATTTTTAGAGCTGCTGAAAGAAGAAGCTTCACAAAAACAGGATACAGAATTTTCATCTCTGCTAGATGGTGATATCAAACCTGTTATTCAGGATAAAATTCAGACAACATCAGCAGTCATAGATAAAGCCTTAGCTAAAGCAAGACAGCAAAATGCAGTGCGCAAGGCTGAAGATGTTACAGATTCGGCCTCATCTGGTTTTGTAAGTATGGTTGCGCCAAATGATATTCTTGAGTTTAAAAGACCAGGCATACAGCCCTATGTTATGCAGAAGCTCAGAAAAGGGGAATACCCTGAGGCGGATTTTATTGATCTGCATGGAAAAACTATTGAGCAGGCTTATCAGCACGTAATGAGTTTTCTGGAATTTGCAAGAAGGCATGATTTCAGATGCATTCTGATTATTCACGGTAAAGGCGAAAGATCAAATCCTAAGGCGCTTATGAAGAGTCATGTTGCGCACTGGTTAAAACAGATACCGGATGTCCTGGCATACCACTCAGCTCCTGTGTGGAAAGGAGGCTCTGGCGCAGTATGCGTTATCCTGAAAAAAAGTGATAAATCGTCAATCGTAAACCGGGAAGAATACCAGAAAAGATAGTTTAGGTTTTTCTATAACAGATTATTCTGCCAAAGACCTGTCACACGCTGGCAGAGATCTTAGACATCATTCTGCTTGTGTTGATTTCATCTAGAACGTCAAAGCCATCACCGGTTTCTTTTACTTTCTCGTAAGTCAGACTCTGACCCGACTGAATTCTGCGAAGCTTTTCCTGTTTTAAAGGAGAAAGCTCTGAGAAAACTTCAGGTGCATATTCTCTCTCAAAAGGGACAAGTGGCGCACGATTCAGACAGTCTGCAAAGAAAACCTGCCTGATCCCTGAAGTAGCGAAATGCTCAGTAAGCTCATCAGCTCTTAGGAAATCCGATCTGTCAGCATAAGCCTTCTGCTCTTTTGGAAGAGAAAATTTCTTTCTGAGATCCTCTTCCCTGGTAACTATAGTCTTATCATAAAACTCAGGAAAATCGGTTACATCCTGCGAGAGCATAGCAAGGATAAGTGCAAAATCAGCATGATTCTGATTCTGTATATCCTCATTTAGCCTCTGACCTAGCTGTAGCTCATCAACTAGTAATTCATTTCTAAGCTCATGTGTAAGCACAATATACTCTCCGATATTCCCTATATATTCATAACGGAATAAGTGGAAAAATCTTTAGTAACCTTTTGATAAAAAAAAACAAAACCCCAGATTGCTCTGAGGTTTAGACTAATCCCAACCCCTGCAGGAGGAGGTGGGATTGGGACTAGAAGTTTACTGCTTAGCCTAGCAGGCTCAATGCAATCTGTGGACGGCTGTTTGCCTGTGTCAGCATTGAGGTTG
>JBJEWX010000123.1:0-2468 GCA_051885275.1 Succinivibrio sp.
CAAGAAGATACAAGAAAGTCTATGGAATAGGTATCGGCTTTGCACAAAAGAGCTGTGAGATTATTTCCCTTGGAAATCTTGTGGAAAATCCTTCTAATCCGTAGTATTTTTCTTCTGAAAAAATCGTAGAAATAGATATCATATTATCAATATCTATGGAATTTTGATAATGGTGTCTCTCATAAAATTTATGGTGCTATAGAGCAACATTTTATGCATGAAGATTTAGTATAAAAAATTTTTTTATGCCCCCTTTGTCAAAAGCCATTTCTTTAAAATATGAATAATAATCGGTATAGATATTTTCTGAAAAAAATTCTTTCTTATATGCTATCTATCAGAAATATTTGGTTTTTTAATTTATACTTGTAAAGTTTATTGAATATTAAAACGTTTACTTATACAATTAATGCTATCAAGTTAAACAAATAATATAGATTTTCTGATTTCTGATAATCTGTATCACTAAAAACGTGATACAGATTAGACAAAATGCCTTTAAATCTCTTAGAGTTCAGGATTTCTTACTATAATTGATAATAATGTGGGTCAATTGTAAAGACCAAAGTTAACAAAACCGATGCAAAAGTTGCTAGGATTCAGCAATTAAGATTGTCTTATGACACATAAAAAAGATAACGATACCACTACCGCAGATATTTTGTCAGACTCATTTTTAGATGGGGAAATACAGTCAAGCATGAATTACGATCTGCTAGATGATGTCGTATATAATTCTTCTAGCTCTTTTGATATCAGTGAAATTGCCGATCTTCTTTTGGACAATATTGATGAATATGTGTTCATCACAGATTCAAATACCAAGAATATTGTCTATATAAACAAGCCTCTATCAAAAGCTTTAGGTGTTAAAGGCTCTTTTGTAGGAACCTGTCATCAGCTTTTACGAGGCTGTGATAAACCTTGTGAAGAATGCAACAACAATCATTCTATTGATGGGAAGTTCTATGTAACTACCCTAATCAATTCTAAGCTTAAAGAATACAGAGTTACCAAATCTAAAAACATTGAATTATACAATCGAATGTATACCATCAATGTTGCCATGAAGAAGAATTCTGAAATCAGAGAAGAATCTCTTGAAAACAGTAGCGATCTTCACATTAACGATATTGTTGCCCCTTTTACAACTATTTATACTAAAAATCTTAAAGAGCCAAATGTTCAGCTCTACAGATTTATTGAGTGTCTAGGTATTGAAACTAATGCTCAGTTCTGCAGTATTTACGAGCAGAAACAGCAGAATGATGAGATTGAGGAGAAAGAAGTTCTTGAAGGGGACAATTTTCACAGGGCTCATCTTTGGGTAAGAGAGGATTCCTCACAAGATCAGGATAGCCTTGAGGTTCCTTCAGATATCCTAAGTAGAGCTGTTGCTGAACAGAAACCATTTTCAGCAAAAGCTGTAGATTCAAATGATGATTTTTTCTCCTTTCCTCTTATTTCTGATGAAACTTTTTTAGGGGCGGTTTTTATTAAGAATCCGTCTAAAGATGCTATCAGTGTGCTTAAACCTGCCATTTCCACAATTTCAGGCTTTATGGCAAGCTCTTTATGGCACAGGATTATGCATTCTGAGCTGACAAATGTTTCAAACCGAGATTCTCTAACTAAATTAAAGAACAGAAAGTCTCTTTTAAGTGATATCAATGCTCTGGCGATTAATCATGATATAGGCGTTATCTATCTTAATGTTAATGGTCTAAAGCAGATAAACTCAACTCATGGTATCAAAAATGGCGATACTATTCTGATTAAAACTGCATCTCTGCTCAAGCAGCTTCTTCATGACAGCGATTATATTTACAGAATTGGTGGAGATGAGTTTGTTGGTATCTATCCTAATATTGATGAGCATGAATTTGACATGGTCTCAGACATGCTCAAGGCCTTTATGACCTCAGACAAGGGGTTCTCGGCTTCTGTAGGTACCAGTTGGGTCAAATCAGGTGTCCTTATTCAGTCTGCAATCAATCAGGCTGAATCTGATATGTATGTTGAAAAGAAAAAGTATTATAGAGTGCATCCTGATAATAATCAGCAGACTGCCCGCTACCGCTCACAGAGCGATGCCGTATTAAATATCATTGAACCTGCTAAGATACAGGAACTGATTGATAATCACTGCTTTAAAGTTCTTTATCAGCCAAAATTTAAAATCCAGGGAGATGTTGCAAAAATTGCAGGTGCAGAGGCTCTGGTTAGACTAATAATTAACGACTCTGTAATTCCTCCTGATGATTTCATTCCAGCTCTTGAGTCTGCTCATTACACTCATCTTATTGATTATTATGTTTTTGAAACCATCTGCAAAAAGATGCGTGACAGGATTGATGCTGGTAAGGTTGTTTTACCTGTTTCCTGCAACTTCTCAAGACATACTATTGTACGACCAGAGTTTAAGAGCAAGCTTGTTGAGATTATGAACAAGTATAAACTCTCTTATA
>JBJEWX010000124.1:0-2466 GCA_051885275.1 Succinivibrio sp.
AACAGAGTGTAAGCAACGATCCGGCAAAGGTTCAGCAGGTAGTGTCCACCTACTATGAACTGACAAAAGACAGGCTTCAAAAGGACAGACTCATCATCTGGCCTGAATCCTCAATGCCATTTGCAATCGAATATGGAAAACCATTAGTCAGCGCTATAAATCAGGAACTAGCGTTAAGTGGTGCAGTTTTGGTATCCGGTATTCTGTCAGTGCCAGATGGAAAAAATGCCTATAACTCTATTGTGACCTTAGGTAACAGTCAGGATAGCGCCCTGCCTCCTCTATACCATAAAAGAGCCTTAGTGCCCTTTGGTGAAATAATTCCCTTTGCAGATCTTCTGCGACCATTAGGCTCAATTTTTGCCATCCCAAATTCAAGTTTCTCCTATGGAGAAAAGCTGCAGGAGCCTATAAAGGTTCTTTCACATAATTTCATTCCTGCCATCTGCTATGAGTCAATTTTTCCTGAACTTATACAGATCATTGATAGCAGTAGCGTCAATGGAATTATCATGATTTCCAATGATACCTGGTTTGGCCCGACAAAAGCACCAATGCAGCATCTTAATATTGCAAGAATGAGAGCTCTTGAACTTCAAAAACCAATGCTAAGAGCAACTAACAGCGGGATCACAGCCTATATTGATGAAAAGGGAAATATTGCAAGTACCTGTGAGGCTGACATTAAAACCAGACTTGATGTAGAGTTTGTGCCAGTTAAAGGTCAGACGCCCTACTCTAGATTCGGCAATCTTGTTTTGTACATTATCATGCTGCTCCTGCTGGCCTTTGGAATTGCAGGACTGTTCCATAAGGAAGATGCAGCGGCAGAACAGATCAATAAGCTAATCAGACCTTAATTTTTGTCTCCTGCATACTGCAGGAGATAAAATTACCAAATTGTGCCGCCCCTGGCTTAAGCCATGGGAGCTGTCAAGAATTTTATTGTGATATAAATCACGGCAGTTCTGAATTCTATCTTTGAAAAATTCCCAAAATCACCTAAACTCAACCTGTATGCGATAAGAAATCCTTTTTAGATGAGTGTCGAGGTGAGTATGACTACCCCTAGCGCAACCTTAGTAAATCTCACAGCAACCGGTGATGTGGTAACTGGTCCTGGTATGCCAACTAATCTTGTAAACGGACTTCCTCAGGCCTGTATGGGTGATCTTGTGACAGGTCCTGTCTGTGTAGGTGCAATTACAGCTTCAACTGCAATCAACTACCTCACCAAAGGAAGACCTGCGGCCAATCTGTCTTCAGTTGTGACGGGCATAAATCCAATTACCGGAATTCCTGTAGCCACAGCTTTAGCTGTATGTCCTAATGTTAATAAGATTGTTTAATGTTATGTAATTAAAGCCCAAAAACAGGATCATTTTATGGCAGATAAATTAGACTGGCTAGATGAGCATTATGTAATGCTCTCCCACCAGAAAGTCACCAATGTTGTAGCCAGTGAAAATTACAAGATTCCCTTTGAACTAAAAGATTCAGTGGCTGCTTATCCAGAGTCTGAAGAATTTATTAAGTATCTGGAAAAAGAAAAGAAATACAAAGAAGCCATCAACTTTCTTGCCTACTGCATACACAGAAGAGTTCTGGCCTGGTGGGGATACTGCATTGTTCTGTCACTGCAGGATGAACTTAAAAACTCTCCTTCACAGCCTCGCGCTATTGAAGATATAGGCAAGCCAAAACCTCTTAATGTTCCTGACTGGGCAAAAATGCCTAAGCAGGAAAGTTTTGATGCGGATAAAATTGTAGACCAAATCAAAGACACCTTCTTAAATGACTACTCTAAAGGTATTGAGCAGATGGAGTCATATCTTAAAAATGGCGGTGAGGAAGTCTTTGAACTTTACAAAAACACCAAGCAGGAAATCTGGAATGCCTTCCGATCTGCAGCTGGAATGGATCCTGAGGAATTTGTGTTATCCATGATGGAAAAATCCCGTGAGATGCTCAAGGTAAAGGATGTCGATGAGGAAAACTCCCCTATCTTCAAGGCAAAAAAAGAACTTGAAGAAAAGATTGAAAAAATGCGACAGAATACCATTGAAACCATTAAGCAGGCAGTTCCTGTAAAAAGCAAGGCAGAGCTTTTAAGCCAGCAGAAAGAAGCCTTAGATGCCGCCTATGCCTATATCATTGCACCTGATGAGATAAATGCAAAACACTGCCTTGACATAGGTAATACCTGTCCGGATATCCCTGAGGGACTTCTGTGCCTGGTATGCTTCTGGTCTTTTGGAAATCTGACGCCTGAAACAGAACAGGTTGTAAAAACTCCGGCAGGACTTGCGGCAAATGGATTAAATTCTCTTGTCATCATGTGCGGTCTTGCCGAAGGTGGAGAGAGAAACTTTGCAGAGAGAATTGAAAGATATTTTCGAATCGGTAAAGAGATTGGTCAGGGAAAAAACAGTTTTTCTCAAAGCGCAGCTTACAGCGAAATGCCTC
>JBJEWX010000125.1:0-2464 GCA_051885275.1 Succinivibrio sp.
GTAGATGATGCTCCTATCTTCTCAATGGAGCGCTCACAAAAAGCTGCTATCCTTGAAATTCTTGACAAAGAGGCGAGAAAGCTTGACCCAAGAGTCATTCAGGTGATGGCAAGCTTATCATGTAAACACAGAACCACTCTTATAATGCCTACAGACGCACCTACCCGATATGACATAAAACCTACAGTTCATTTATCAGTAACTGTAGTTATGGAAAGCAACGGTCAAAGGGAAACTGGAAGTTCAAGTGCCGGTGGTGCAGTTTTACTCAATAATCTCCTTGAAAATAATTCACTTAAGGATATTGCAAAAGAAGCTGTAAGAGTTGCATCTGTCAACCTTGAAGCCATTCAGGCTCCTGCTGGTACAATGCCGGTTGTTTTAGGCGCAGGTTGGCCTGGCGTATTAGTTCACGAGGCTGTTGGTCATGGACTTGAAGGTGATCACAACAGAACAGGATCTTCAACCTACACAGGAAAAATTGGGCAGAAGGTAGCTTCATCTGCATGTACCATAATTGATGATGGCACTATTGCCAACAGAAGAGGCTCTCTAAGTGTTGATGACGAGGGAACCGATTCTAAACATAATGTGCTCATAGAAAAGGGTATCCTCAAAGGATATATGCAGGATAAGCTGAATGCTAAACTCATGAATACAGTTTCAACGGGAAATGGCAGAAGAGAGGGATATAACTGCATTCCAATGCCTAGAATGACTAATACCTATCTGGATAACGGAGAGTTCTCAAAAGAAGAAATAATTTCTTCCATAACCAATGGTATTTATGCCGTTAATTTTAAGGGTGGTCAGGTTGACATCACTTCAGGACAGTTTGTATTCTCTGCCTCTGAAGCCTATCTGATTGAGAACGGTAAAGTCACTACTCCAATCAAAGGCGTAACTCTGATAGGAAATGGACCTGAAACCATGTCAAAAGTAAGTATGGTTGGAAATGATTTAGAGTTTGATGCGGGTATTGGAGTATGTGGTAAGGCAGGTCAATCAGTTCCAGTTGGAATTGGTCAGCCTACAGTGAAAATTGATTCTATTACTGTAGGCGGTTCAAAAACCCCGCAGTCCTAATCTCAACCAATAAGAACTGCTGTTGATTCTGACCGACTGGGCAAAAAGTTTTAAGTAAGAGCAATCTGCAAAAATTGCTCTATTCTTATCCGATCCTTTTACTTAATCAGCTCTTGAGGTATTTCAACACCAGCTCTTGCAATTTCACTCTTCAGATACTTATACAGAGCCCTTGAGTTAGGTTTTGAAGCCTCTAAATCTCCAGACATCTCTGCCTTGGCTTTTTTAATAAGATTTCTAAGCTTGTTTCTGTCCGTATCTAGAATTAGGGAGCAGAATTTATTTAAAACCTCAACTCCACCGCTTATCAGATTCTCTCTTAATTTCTCAAGTTTCATAGTGTTAGGATCTTCTTTTGATGATGCTCCTAGCATATTTACCTGATTTTCAAGATCGCAGTCATCATATGCGCGCTGCAGTTTTGCAACATACTGTAACTGTCTTCTTCTCTCATCTGATTTAGGTTTAAGTTTTCTTGCAACAATCAGAGCTTCTTTTACATCACTTGGCAGAACCAACGATTTAAAGCTCTGTTCTCCAAGATTTGATATTTTCTCAATAAGTTTTCTTAGCGCCTGCGCCTCTCTTTTGTGAGCACTTCTGCTCTCTTCATCGGGTGCTGCATCAAATCCTTCAAAATGTTGCTGTTCTGCCATATTAGTGTTCTATCTCAAATAGGTCATTTACTTTATAGGTGTTTATAAGATTCATCATGAAAGCTGGTATATGAATCAGCTTTAATTTTTTATCAGCAGCTTTTGATTTGCTCCATTTAATTAAAAAAGCAATTCCAGAAGCATCTATGTTTTCTAGCTCCGATAAATCAAGCGTATCATCCATAAAAATAGTATTTCTCTCATCCCACAGTTTTGGGACCGTATCAAAAGTCAGGTTTAAAAACTTCTGCATAACACTATTTCTGCTCTTTTGAATTTAATGCTTCAATGGCAGCATCAATACCTTTAGATTTAATAATTGGAGACAGCTCAGATACTTTAGCATCAAGCATAGAGATATTCTCTCCTACTAAATCAAAAGCTTTCCATTCACCTGTTTTGTTATTCTTTCTGAGTTTTAAGACTAACTCCAAATCTTTTTTCCCATCTTCCCTGATAAGCATTTTTACTGACACAAGTTTTGCATTTTCGTCAACTTCTTCTACTTTAGCAGGAACTATAGTCTGATTTGTGTATTTGCAAAGTACTTCAACAAGAGATCTCTTCATGTATTTTGCAAATTCATTAGCAAATCTTTCCCTATCTTCAGCTGTTGTTTTGTTTAAGGAAGTACCAATTACCTTAAATGCCGCATACTTCACATCAATGTGAGGCATCAGGTTCTTCTCAATAATCTCCTGAGCAACACCTTCTTGTGAAAG
>JBJEWX010000126.1:0-2459 GCA_051885275.1 Succinivibrio sp.
ATGGGAACCAGGATCCTGTCAGGTATAGCATTGGGATTTGGTTATTACGTGCTAAACCAGATTGTAGCCCCTCTTTCTTTGGTGTATGGAGTTCCTCCAGTTATTGGTGCATCTTTTGCAACTGTAGTCTTTGCTCTGTTTTCTGTATACCTGCTAAAACGCAAGTCATAAAATATTTTGACAAAAGGAGTCTCTATCTATATAATCCTTTAGTCATTTGCCGAAGTGGCGGAATTGGTAGACGCAGCGGATTCAAAATCCGCCGCCCTTAAAAGCGTGTGGGTTCGAGTCCCACCTTCGGCACCATTTCTGAATATTCTTACCTATCCTAACCTATCCCAAAATCATTTAAAACTCGCACTCTGATGCAGTTTAACTTATAATTAACCTATCCCAACTTATCCTATTTTGACCATATCATAAAGATAAGTCACTCTTAAGTCACTCCATTGTATTTTTACTCTAGGAGTGACCAAAAATGAGGTTAATTATATGACACCTATTCAGTTTAATGCCCTGGCCAAAAAGGCTAAAGATACAGCTAAAAAGATCAATCATACTGTAGAGCAGAATCTGTTTATAAGAATTGCACCTACTGGAACTGCAACATGGTATGCAAAAGCCAAACAGAATAATAAGACTCTTAATAAATGTTTAGGCAACTATCCTGCAGTTTCTGTGGCTATGGCCAGACAAGCAAAGAATGAATGGATTAAGACTATTTCCGTTATTCCAGACATCAGTGCTAATGCTTCTTATACAGTTAGAGAAGCCTTTAATGATTGGTATGATAAGAAGAAACTTGTTGCACGTTCCTTTGAATATATGAAGCTGCGCGTTGAACGTCATATTCTCCCTATCTTTGGTGACATACAGCTAAAAGACTTAACAGCTTATGCCCTCATTACAGCATGGAAGCCTCTGGAAGATAAAGGTCAGGTCGAAACCTTACGCAAGCTTTGCGATTATGTTAAGGATATGGCTATCTTTGTGCAGAATACAGGCCGTTTAGAAGAAATGCATGACCTTACTCATATCAAGGTTAATTATCCACGTAAGCAGTCAGAACATTTAGCTGCAGTCACTCCTGAAGAGCTTCCTGAACTCTTCTATGCCCTTGAACGTAAACCGCGTGTTTATGGTGTGGTATGGAATGCAATGTTAACTCAGTTTTATACCTTATCTCGCCCAGGTGAAATTGCTGAAATGAAATGGGATTGGATAGATTTCGATAATGATGTTATTCGCTTTCCAGCTGAGATAATGAAGACAGGCAGAGTTCATGAAGTGCCAATGTCAAAGCAATTGAAGATCTTGCTACAGAGTATGCCTCGCGTTTATGAGTATGTATTTACAAGTGATCATTTTAAACGCAAGGGTGAGCCTATCAATCGTGAATCAGTCAGACTGATGTTTTCAAAAGCTGGCCTAGGTGGTATTCAGACTGCCCATGGCATACGTTCAATCGGTGCTACTTGGTTAGCTGAGCAGGGGTATAGAGAAGATGTTGCTGAAATGTGTCTAGCCCATTCATCAGATACTCAGGTTAGAAAAGCTTATCAGAGAAGTGACTTTCTGGAAAAGAGAAGACCTATAATGCAGGATTGGTGTGATTATGTCGATCAGTGCAGGGCAGAGGCTCATGAGAAGATCAGAAAGGAATTAACTAAGCAAAGTTAGTTTGAATAAGCTAACATAAAATCAATAATAATTCCATTTTACTGCTGTCAGTAAAATGAAAAAACAAGATAACTATTTGATATTAAAATAAAAAAGGTTTAATTATGGATAAACAGTCAATCATAAATTATAAAAAAGGGTTCGATTCTGCAGTTCATGAACTTTCTAATGAAGGTAAAACAATAGAGTATTGGAAGGCAAGAGAATTACAAAACTTGTTAGGTTATTCAAAATGGCAGAATTTTTCAGATGTAATTAATAAAGCAATATTATCTTGCAAAAACAATGGAATAAAAGTTGAAGATCATTTTATTAGCTGTCAATCTGATGTTTCTATAGGCAAAGACGTAATTAGAAAAGTAGATGATTATTTATTAACTAAATATGCATGCTACATGATTGCTCAAAATGGAGATCCTCAAAAGAAACCAATTGCATTTGCTCAGAGTTACTTTACTGTTCAAACTAGAAAAATGGAACTAATTGAACAGAATTTAAATGAAGTTGAACGATTAAATGCTAGAGAACGATTAACAAGATCTGAGGTTGAATTATCAAAGAACATTTATGAAAGAGGAGTAGATGAGCAAGGCTTTGGAAGAATAAGATCTAAAGGTGATAAAGCATTATTTGGAGGGTTAACAACCAATCAAATGAAGGAGAAATTAGGTATTAAGAATAAAAGTAGACCTCTTGCAGATTATTTGCCTACAGTCACAATATTAGCAAAAAGCTTAGCTACTGAAATGACAAATTTAAATGTAGAAAAGAACGATCTT
>JBJEWX010000127.1:0-2454 GCA_051885275.1 Succinivibrio sp.
GATTAGAGCAGTAATTTCATGTTCATTGATCTGCATATTTACATTATGCAGGGCATGGTTAGTACCATAATATAAATTGAAATTTTTAACGTCGATAACAGGTGTTGACATCTTTAGTACCTTTTACTCTTAATTCTTTTTGATAAACGACCAGCTGTAT
This sequence comes from Succinivibrio sp., assembly GCA_051885275.1. GTDB lineage: Bacteria > Pseudomonadota > Gammaproteobacteria > Enterobacterales > Succinivibrionaceae > Succinivibrio. The sequence goes on from JBJEWX010000127.1 coordinate 161, forward strand.
AATTGATGACAAGGCTCATAAACAGCATAATTGCAGCAATCACGAAGGCTACATCAAACTGTCCCTGCTCTTTTGCATATACATAAAGAGCAACAGTAAGAGTGGAACCTGAGGATGACATTGCATCAAAAAATCCGTTTACCTTATGTGCAAAGCCAGCTGTGAACAATAACGCTGCTGACTCACCTAACATTCTTCCAACAGCGAGAATACAGCCAGTCACAATTCCATCAATACAGCATGGGAGTACTACTGTTCTGATTGCGTACCACTTGTTTGCACCAAGACCGAATGCACCTTCACGATATGAAGATGGAACAGAATCAATACTCTCCTGAGTGGTTCTGATAATTGTTGGCAGATTCATGATTGTCAGTGTCAGTGCACCTGCAAGCAGTGAGGTTTTAAGACCAAAGAACTGACAGAAAATCAGCATACCGACCAGACCATAAATAATAGAAGGAATACCGGCCAGACTTTCAATTGCGTATTCAATAGATCTTTTAACTTTGATGTTTTTTGCGTACTCAGACAGATAAACAGCTGCGCCTACACCAAGAGGCAATACAAAAACCAAAGTTGCTATCACAATGTATATAGTATTTAGAATATCTGGCAGAACACCTATTGTTTCATTTATATAGCTAGGCTTAGTAGACAGAAGCTGCCAGGATACATGAGGAATTGCTCTAATGAACACATAGGCAATAATAAATACAACTACACCTACAGTTATGATGGTTGCAAGATATGCAAAACTCATCATGGTTATAAGATAGATTCTTCTTTTCAGATCGTTGCTTATCATTTATTTATTGCCTCTTTGCTTTAGCACAAGATTTAGCAGTGCGTTAATAGCCATAATGAATACAAACAGTACCAGAGCAATTGAGAACAGAGCCTGTCTCTGAAGGCCTGCTGAATAAGACATTTCTGAAGCGACTGCAGTTGTCAGGAAACGAACAGATTCAAATAAACCTGGCATATTGGCAACATTACCTGCAACCATCATTACAGCCATCGCCTCACCAATAGCTCGCCCCACACCCAGTACAACTGCTACACCAATACCTCTTGAGGCTGCAGGTACAAGGACTTTAAATACTGTTTCAACTTTATTTGCACCAAGAGCCAAAGAGCCTAATTCATATTCACTGGGTACTGCCTCTATAGCGCCAATTGCCACTTTGATAATTGATGGAAGGATCATTATTGATAAAACCAGAATAGCAGCCAGCAATGATGCGCCATCAGGGAGATCAAATAGATTCTTAATCATTGGAACTAGCAGCAGCATTCCGATAAAGCCAAAGACTACTGATGGAATACCTGCTAAAAGCTCTACAGTAGACTCAACAAATCTTTTAACTTTCAGGTTGGCAAATTTAGCCAGATACACTGAAGCGAAAAAACCTATTGGAAGACCAATTAAAATTGCTCCAAAGGTTCCGTATATTGAGGTTAAGATAAATGGGAGAATTCCGAACTTTGGCTCTGCAGCTGTTGATGCCCACTTTGTTCCAAAGATGAAATCTACAAAACCAATCTCACTTATTGCAGGAATTCCTGAAAAAATAAGATAAAGGCAAATTACAACCACAAAGACAATGTTCAGATAACCTAATACGGTGAATACCGCAGTAGCAATGTTATCTTTACATTCTTGGGAATTTCTTTTTTTCATAATAAAAAAAGCAGGAGGATCTCCCCCCTGCTTCTCCTCAAAATTATTTCTTAGCAGGAACAACGCCAGCCTTTTCAATTAATGGCTTTGCTTCACTTGATAAAGCATAGTCTACAAAGGTCTGAGCATCAGCTGATAATGGCTCTGCCTTATTTACAACGAAAACAAATGGACGCTGTAACTTGTAGGTCTTGTCTAAGATTGTTTCTTCAGATGCCTGAACACCATTGAAGGTTAATACCTTTACACTGTCATTTGCGGCACTTAATGATGCGTAGCCAACTGCATTCTCGTTCTGGCTTACAGTTGTTACGACATCACCAGTTGAAGTTAATTCCTGACGATACTTGCAGGCATCCTTAGTGTGGGTTACAGACTCGAAACCATCACGGGTGCCAGAGCCTGCTTCTCTACCGATCAGAACTACAGGAGCATCATTTCCACCAAGCTCGCTCCAGTTCTTTACCTTACCGGTAAATAAGTCTTTTACCTGATCAGAGGTAATATCATTTAAAGGATTTGACTTGTTTACTACAAGAACAATACCGTCGTAAGCAATATCAATACCGTTTAACTTTGCTTTCTCCTGATCTTTTAAATCTCTTGAAGA
>JBJEWX010000128.1:0-11170 GCA_051885275.1 Succinivibrio sp.
TCACATGGTGATAACATGGAGCCTTTATTCCAGACTATCGTTGACAGAGTAAGTCCTCCAGAGGCAGATCTTGATGGTCCCTTCCAGATGCAGATATCTTCATTAGATTTTACCTCATACGTTGGTGTTATAGGCGTTGGTAGAGTAAAAAGAGGTGTTGCCAAGGCCAATACCCCTGTTACCATCATTGACAGAGACGGTAATACAAGAACTGGTAAAATCGGACAGGTTTTAGGATATCTTGGATTAAGAAGAGCTCCTGTTGACTCTGCAGAAGCTGGTGACATTATAGCTGTGACTGGTCTTGGAGAGCTCAAAATTTCTGATACCATTTGCGATACTTCTAAGGTTGAAGCTCTACCAGCACTGTCTGTTGATGAACCAACAGTTTCTATGAACTTCTGTGTTAACACCTCTCCTTTTGCAGGAAGAGAAGGTAAATTCATCACCTCAAGAAACATTGAAGAAAGACTTCGCGAAGAGCTTGTTCACAATGTAGCTCTGAGAGTTGAAAGAACTGAAGATACTGACAGATTCAAGGTATCAGGCCGAGGCGAACTTCATCTTTCCGTTCTGATTGAAGAGATGAGACGTGAAGGTTATGAGCTTGCAGTATCACGTCCTGAGGTTATCCTTCACAAGGAAGGAGGTAAAACCCTAGAGCCTTATGAGGTTCTAACGCTTGACCTTCACGAAGAGAATCAGGGCCCTGTTATGGAAGAGCTTGGTCTTAGAAAAGGAGAGCTTAAAAACATGGTGCCTGACGGAAAGGGACGAGTTCGTCTTGACTACAGGATCCCTGCCCGCGGACTTATTGGTTTCCAGTCTTTGTATATGACCTTAACCTCAGGTTCTGGACTCATGTACCATACCTTTGACAGCTATGACGAATACGTCGGTGGTTCTATCGGTGAAAGAAAGAACGGCGTTCTTATTTCAAATGATACAGGTAAAACTGTACCTTATGCCCTTTGGTTCCTTCAGGAGCGTGGAAGACTGTTTGTAGAGCCAGGCGAGGAAGTCTATGAAGGTGAGGTAATAGGACTACATGTTCGTTCAAATGACCTTACAGTTAATCCTTTGAAGACAAAGAAACTGACAAATGTTCGTGCTGCAGGCTCAGATGACAATATCATCCTGACTCCAGCAGTTCACATGTCTTTAGAGCAATCCTTAGAGTTCATCAATGAAGATGAGCTTGTTGAGGTTACACCTGTAAGCATCAGAATCAGAAAGAAGAATCTTTCTGAACTTGACAGAGTTCGTGCATTCCGTGCAGCCGGTGGAAAGAAAGCCGACGAATAAGCACTGTTATTGATCTGAATCACTAAGTCTGCACTATTTTTTAGTGCAGACTTTTTTATGACCAAAAGTCCCCTACCATTGAGAAATAAGCCTTTCATTGAGATTATCAAGCTATTTTTTCCAACTATTCCATTGCACTATTTTTGTGCTATGCGATAAAATATCCCAAAAATAGTTCAAAATATCAGTGCACCAAAATTGACTATGGATTGGAAATGACAGATAAACAAAAAGCAAATCTCCTAGAGAGCATTGCCACTGCCGTACTACTGACTGACAAACAGTTTAAGATTGTTTACGCCAATACTGCGGCTGAACAGTTGTGTGGAGTTTCCAGATCAAGACTTAAATATCAAAAGTTGACAGACTTAATCGATAGTACTGAAAACTCGTTACTTCAAACAATTGCAGACACAAATTTTACTGACAGTTTTCAGGGTTTTTCAGCTGCTGGCATTCTGTTTTCTCCAAGCCCAGGAAAATCGACCAAAGCTGACTTAACAGTATTTAACTACTCAAGCGATAGTTTTCCTGACGGATTGCTAGTTGAGATTCATACTATTTCTCATCAGGAAAAGCTTATAAATCAGGTACAGCAGAATTATCAGTACACAGCCGCAAGAGATCTGATAAGAAGTCTAGCCCATGAGATTAAAAATCCATTAGGTGGAATTCGCGGTGCAGCACAGCTAATCGAAATGACTTTCGGAAAGGTAGCTGGCATCAAGGATTATACAAAGGTAATTATTGATCAGACTGACAGATTAAAGATTCTTGTAAACAATCTGTTAGGTCCACAAAAACCAAATCCTCTTGAAAAAGAGAACGTCCATTTCCTCATAGAAAAGGTTATGTCTCTGGTTTCAATGGAAGAGGAAAGCAAGAATATTCAGTTTAAGAGAGACTACGATCCTAGTCTTCCAGAACTTAATCTTGATGCAAACTCAATAGAGCAGGTTCTATTAAATATTATCAACAATGCTATCCAGGCATTGAATGACTCTGCAACAAAAGATCCGGTTATTACCATTAAAACCAGAGCCAGTATCAGAACCATTGTTAGAGAGAAAAAGTATCCAACAGCAATTATTATCTCGATATCTAATAACGGGCCAGAAATCCCTGAGCATATAAAACAGACTGTCTTTTTCCCAATGGTTACCACTAAAGCCCATGGCAATGGACTTGGGCTTTCAATAGCACTGAATATTATTGAGCGTCATGAAGGAACTATTGAATGTCTTAGTGATGCTCACAAAACTGAATTTAGAATCATTCTACCAATAAAAAGTAGAATTCAAGGAGAAAGCTAACTATGAATCCTATGATTTGGGTTATAGATGATGATGCAAGCATACGATTTGTTTTTGATAAAGCATTAGATGCTAACAGCATTACTCACCGCCTTTTTGAAAACGGAGAGTCAGCTCTGGAAGCTCTTAAACACGAAACTCCAGATGTCATTGTTTCTGATATCAGAATGCCAGGAATAGACGGTCTAGAAATGATCAAGGCTGTACATGAAGTTGATGAGAACATCCCTTTCATTATTATGACAGCACATTCAGATCTTTCAGCTGCAATTGATGCTTATGAGGAAGGATCATTTGAATATCTGCCTAAGCCATTTGATATTGAGCAGGCTATCAGTGTAATTAGACGTGCTGCAGTTCATAGAGTCAACATGCTGCAGATGCTCGACCAGAAGTCAAAAACTGAAGCTCCTACTCTATCTGCTGAAGTTACTGAGGAAACTGAAATTATAGGAAAATCTCCTGCCATGCAGGAAGTTTTCAAGTTCATTGGCAGAATTTCAAAAACAGATTTACCTGTTCTGATACACGGTGAGGTGGGAACCGGAAGAGGACAGGTTGCAAAAGCTCTTCATAACCATGGTGACAGAAAGAGTCATAAGTTTGTTTCACTGAATATGTCCTCACTTCCACAGGAAATGGTTAAATATGAGCTTTTTGGTGACGTTTCTAAAGATATTAACCAAAGTGCAATAGTAAAAGCTGATGGAGGAACTCTTTTTATCAATGAAATCAGCGATATGCCAATGGACTGTCAAAACAGACTGCTGCAGTTAATCCAGAAACAGGAATACTCACCTGTCGGCAGTACAGAATCAAGACATGCTAATGTAAGAGTTATTGCATCAACATCTCATGATTTAGAAAAGAAAATAGCAGACGGCACATTTAATTCAGATCTGTTCTACAGATTAAACATTATAAATATCAATATTCCTCCATTACGAGATAGAAATAATGATATTCCTATGCTGGCAAAGCATTTCCTAGCTCAAAGCGCGGTTGATGGTCATACTGAGCCCAAAAAACTTACTTCCGAAGTACTGGTGTTTTTATGCCGTCTACCTTGGCCGGGTAACGTTAGACAGCTTAAAAACCTGTGCAAATACCTTACAATCATGGTAACAGGTCGAGATATTCAGCTTGTTGATTTGCCATCAGAATTTTTGCATGCAAACAGCAATCAGAACAAGAATTCCGGTCAGGTTGCAGCCGTCAATAAGGAAAATGCTACCTGGCAGGATCTATTAAGAGCCTGGGTTGACAGTAAATTAAAATCCGGTGAACACGACATCCTGTCTGAGGCAGTACCAGAATTTGAAAAGGTTATGCTAGAGGCAACCCTTACCTTTACAGGAAACCATAAGCAAGAATCAGCAAAATTATTGGGTTGGGGAAGAAATACCTTAACTAGAAAAATAAAAGAGCTGAATTTATCTTAGCGTTAATTCATCTTTTATACTGCAAAAAGAGCCTACGGGCTCTTTTTGTTTTTTTTACCGCAGAATTAAAAATCAAGTCACACAAAAAAATCAAAATATATCCTATTCTTATTAAGAATAATAAGACATTAAGGAGTTTTTATGACCTCAGATTTAGATAATTCAAACAGCAGAAAAACTGACAGTAGCGATATTATCATGACTCTCTGTCAGAGTGTTGCTAATGTTATTACAACAGCAACAGGCAGACAGACAAGATATGCCCCGCTAGTACAGAAGATTACAAAAACCATCCTGACTCCTGATATCGGAACTTTCGTAATGTTCACAGGATCTTTTTCAGGAATGGTTGTTATCAACTTCCCAAAAGAAACTGCAATGGAGCTTTACACTCAGTACCTTAAGAACATGGGTATCAGTGAGCATGAAATGGCTCAAAACTATACACAGGATGAGGTAAGCAATACCTTAGGTGAGCTGATGAATCAGATCATTGGTAATTTTACAAGACAAATCAGCGAAGAACTGCATATAAGAATTGATCAGTCTCAACCAAAAATGCTAGTTCTACCTAGAGAGGTACAGATCAATATCTCTGTAAATCTTGATAATCCTAAATATGGTAAGGTTACTTTCCATACTGAAAGTGGCAATGTCTTCTATGTTGAACTTGCAATGGACGATACCAGCTTCACAGCTTTAAGAGACTTTGAAAGTGCTAGTTCTGTCTCACCAGACGATATTCTTGAGCAGTTCAACAGTAAATAATCTTTATCACCTGCTCCTGCTTATAAGCAGGAGCTTTTATATCCATACCCTCCTCAATATTGATTTGATTTCTTTCGTGTAATAAAAATTGAACATAATTCAAATTACTTTATAATCTGTAAATATGACATTGCTATGGAAAATTAAGACAGATTGAACCGTTTTGCTGAGGTAACTTTGTATCTTTTAAAGATTAACCTAATGTATACACCCATTAAGGCAATGTTTTTGTTAAATCGCCTATGTTAAATCAGCAATAAAGATCAATCGCAGTCAGTATCACTTTTAAGGTTTTAAACAAGCTACAGATACAAAAGAGATATAAATGTCAGATACTATAAATAATAAATCCTTGGATTTTAGAAAAACAAAATTTGTTACAAGTGCGCCGGATATCAGTAAGCTGCCTCAGGGAGCGGCAGCGGAGATTGCAATTATAGGTCGTTCTAATTCAGGAAAATCCTCTTCTATCAATGCTATCTGCGACCAAAAGAATCTTGCCAAAACAAGTAGAACTCCGGGAAGAACAAGACTAATAAATCTTTTCCAGGTAGCAGAAGGCAAATTCCTTGTTGATTTGCCAGGATATGGCTACGCCCAGGTTCCAGAAAACATGAAAAGAGAGTGGCAGAGATCTATGTCTGACTATCTTCAGCAGAGACAGAACCTAAGAGGTCTGGTTGTCACCATGGATATTAGAACTCCACTTAGAGATCATGACAGAATGATCATTGACTGGAGTATTACTGCTAATCTGCCTTGTCTTATTCTTCTGACAAAATGCGATAAATTTGGAGTTAATAAGAGAAAAGAAATGGCAGGAGAGGTAAAAGCCCAGTTAAGCGAGTTTGGCGGTAACTTTAAAATTATCCCTTTTTCATCACTCAAAAAGATAGGAATTGACGAAGCTAGGCAGGTATTAAACAGCTGGTTTGATATCTTCCATACAGACAAATAGTTTCAAGAATAATTGCGAAGATAAAAAAAATGGCAAAAAGAGGCACACTTTTCATAGTATCAGCACCATCTGGTGCAGGAAAATCATCTCTGATAGATGCTCTTTTAAAAAGATTCAACTTAGATGACAAATTAAGACTTTCGGTTTCCCATACCACAAGAGCTCCTAGGCCTGGAGAAACTGACCACATAAGCTATCATTTCGTTTCAAAAGATGAATTTAACACTCTAATTCAAAGAAACGCCTTCTATGAATATGCTCAGGTATTTGACAACTTCTATGGAACATCTAGGGAAATTGTTGAGCAGTGGCTTGAAGAAGGAAAAGATGTACTCCTTGATATCGACTGGCAGGGAGCAAGGCAGATCAGAAAAATCACTACTGATGCAAAAGGCATTTTCATAGTTCCACCTTCATTAGAAGAACTCAACAGAAGGTTGGTTTCAAGAGCGACAGACGCACCTGAAGTTATTGAAAAGAGAATGAGTAAGGCATTAGATGAGATCTCTCACTACAATGAGTACGACTATGTAATAGTAAATGACGATTTTGATGAGAGTCTGCTTAATCTTCGCTCAATTATTCTTGCAAACAGAGAGACAACATTAAAACAAAAGGAAACTATAGATACGCTTTTCCAAACAAAAGATTAATTCTTTGTACGGAATTTGGTAAATTTGTGTATAATTAGGGGAGTTTTGACTGTGGTCACGACGCACCTGCCTTATTTTTACACAAAAAGTTATTATTTTGTTTCAAACTGTATTATAGTTTGAGATGAGTTTGTTTGACTTTAAAAGGCACAGTGTTTCTCAGATAGAAGCAGTTTTATATCTAACAGCGAGAATACCTGCTGTAGAGTACAAATAAGAAGTTTTATTTATAGGTAAATTTAAATGGCTAGAGTCACCGTAGAAGATGCAGTATCAAAAGTTGGAAATCGCTTTGATTTAGTTTTACTTGCTGCACGACGTGCACGTCAGATTGCATCTGGAAGCAATCCTCTTGTAGAAGAGGAGAAGGATAAGCCAACTGTTATCGCTTTAAGAGAGATTGAAGAAGGCTTAATCACTAAAGAATTCCTTGATAAACAGGACCGCAAAGAACATTTAAGAGATTCTTCTGTGCACCCTGCAGATAACGAGTTTGCTCCTATCGACGGCGTTGAGATGTTCAACTAGGAGATCTCTATTATGGGTGAGGATAAGTGTACTATTCCAGCCTGTTCAGGAATACCTCCACTTGATCAGGCCTTATCCTCATCAAACTTCTCATACTATGAGCACTTAAGAGCATTGCTGTGCTCATACCTCCCAGAATCTGCCATAAAAACAATTGACAGAACATTTTTTGTTGCAGATTTTGCCCATAAGGATCAGAAAAGAGCTTCTGGTGAACCTTATATCATTCATCCAATTGCTGTTGCTACAGTAATTGCACAGATGCATCTTGATGTTGAATCTGTACAGGCAGCTTTACTGCATGATGTTGTTGAAGATACTTTTATCGATAGCCAGATGCTTGAAGCCGAATTTGGCGCAACAGTAAATGACATTGTTGAAGGTGTAACCAAACTGGATAAACTGCGTTTCCATGACTATAAAGAAGCGCAGATGGAAAACTTCAGAAAAATGATCCTTGCGATGACCAAGGACATTAGAGTTATCCTAATTAAACTTGCTGACAGAACCCACAACATGAGGACTCTTGGGGCGTTAAGACCTGATAAGAGAGTTAGAATCGCCAAGGAGACTTTAGAGGTTTTCGTGCCTATAGCAAACAGATTAGGCATTTCAGATACTAGAGCTGAGCTTGAAGAATTGTGTATGGCATCTATTTACCCTATGCGCTACAGAGTTCTTAAAGCAGCAGTCACAAGAGCAAGAAACAACAGAAAGGAAGTTGTAACAAATATTCTTGAAGCAATTAAGGCCCGTTTAAAGGAAGCCGGAATTGAGGCTAGAGTTTCAGGAAGAGAAAAAAGACTTTATTCAATATATCGCAAAATGGTCCAAAAAGAACTTCAGTTCAGAGAGATCATGGATGTATATGGATTTAGGATCATATTAAAAGATGTAGATACCTGCTATCGAGTTTTAGGACAGATGCACAACCTGTTCAAACCCCGGCCAAACGGATTTAAAGATTATATCGCTATTCCAAAACTCAATGGATATCAGTCTTTACACACATCATTGATTGGTCCTCATGGTGTTCCTATTGAAATCCAGATTAGAACAGAGTTTATGGACCAGATGGCAGCTAGAGGCGTGGCAGCTCATTGGGCATATAAGGAAAAGGGCTCTCAGGCTGTATCCACTGCTTCTCAAAAAAATGCTCAGGACTGGATTAAAAATCTTATCGATCTGCAGCAAAGCGCAGGATCTTCAATGGAATTCGTTGAAGATGTAAAAACAGATTTATTCCCTGACTCAATTTTTGTATTTACACCTGACGGAATGATTTATAACCTACCTCAGGGAGCAACAGCTGTAGATTTTGCTTATGCCCTCCACACAGATATTGGAAATCATTGTATAGGCGCTAGAGTTAACCACCACGCATTCCCTCTATCTAGAACGCTTGAATCAGGTCAGACTGTTGAAATTATTACAAGTCAGAATACTTCTCCAAATGCTATTTGGTTATCTACTGTGGTTACCTCAAAGGCAAGATCCTCTATCAGGCAGTATCTGAAAGGCCTAAGAATTCAGGAATGCCAGCTAATTGGCAGAAGACTTCTGCAGAATACTCTTCGCTCACAGCATATTGATATTGATAAACTAGACAGCCAGTCAGTTGCAGATATTCTTGAAAACTTTAAACAGCCTGATTTAAATTCCCTTTACTGTGATATCGCAATGGGAAATATCCTTGCTGTCGCTGTTGCGAAATTTTTAGATCCTCATTCCCATCATCACCATGAATTACCTGTAAAAGGTACAGGAGGAATGCCTTTTACCTTCGCACAGTGCTGTATGCCAATCCCTGGTGATAAGATCATTGCCCATATTGCTCAGGGTAGAGGTATTGTTATTCATACTAATAACTGCAAAAATCTCAGAGATACAGATAAGGTCCCATCAAAATCTTTGAATGTAAGCTGGAATTATGCTGTTACAGGCAACATGGATTTTAAGACTGGTCTGTTAATTGAGCTAGAAAACAGACAAGGTATCCTCTCGGAAATTTCTAATGCGATCGATATTGCAGGCTCAAGAATAGAAAGCATCAATTCAGATCCGAAAGACGAAAAAACCTTCTTAATGAATCTTGTGGTAACCGTCAGAGACAGACAGCATTTAGCAAGCGTAATCAAGAGGATTAAAGCTGTTCCAAGTGTGATCACAATCTTCCGTAGACGTTAACTTATTTGATTTTATGACGTTTTACTACTATTTTTAAAGTACACACAAGTTGGACTTTAAAAATGGATAAGATATCAGAATTCTTTCTTACAACGCAGCAGCTAAAAGAGAAACGCCCTGAACTTGAAGTGTTTTATAAGGAAAAGGTTCAGCAGCTGAATTTTAATTGCGCAGACGGCTATACAATCACAGCTGCTAAAATGGATGTTCCAGGAGCTGTCGATAATCTCGTTATCATTCCTGGAAGGGGAGAAATCGCCCACAAATTTGCAGAGTTTCTTTATACCCTGTACAACCTTAAAATTAGCGCAGTAATTTTATTTGCAAGAGGACAGGGAGAATCAAGCAGACTTCTTAAAAACAGGCAGAAATGTCATATAGACCGATTTGAAAATTTTGCACGAGATGACTGTTTTATTCTCGACTCTTTGGGCATCAGAGATTATAAGCTTCTTGCTTTTTCTCTTGGAGGCCTGATTTCTCTTGATATTATAAAAAATCAGGCTAATAAACCTTCACGTGCAGCTCTAATTGCTCCATACATTTGGCCTAAGTTCTTTCTTTCACCAACTCTGTTAAAGATTTTCGTTTATTCTTTGGGATCATTCTATCCTTTTTCAACAATTTATACTCCTCACGGAACAAGCTATAAGAGAATTGAATTTGCTACAAACCATCATTCTCACTGCCAGGAAAGATTTGAGGCATATCATGACTACTATGCCCTGCATCCTGAACTTACCATAGGAGGTCCTACTTTTCAGTTTGTTAAAGAAGCCATGCGCAAACAGATTGAACTGTTTGAATCAGACTTTGAGTTTACTATTCCTGTTTACTGCCAGAGTGCTGGAGAAGACAAAGTTGTAGATACTAAAGCGGCTTTTGACTTCTTTAAAAGGCACGCAAATGATGCTTGCGCGCCAGAATTTGAAATTATTGAAGGAGCATTCCACGATATAATCAATGAAACTGATAAATTTAGAATTCCAACGCTATCAAAAGCACTGAAGTTCCTCTCTTTATGCTAATTTTCCTATATAATTATACAGCGGTATTTTAAGGTTAATTCTCAATTGGCAAATAGACATAACAGATAATCTAGAATACCGCTTCAATTGTAAAGTCCTTCCTATTCTTCTTTTTTATAAGATGTACTTAAATGACCTGTAGAACTTTGAATGTCTGATCGTTCTTTTTAACTTTAAGATATAGTTGATAGAAAATGATATACAATGTTACAGATAAGATGATGGTCAAGCATTTTAAGAGATGGAGCAAGACTCCTTAATTACTACCATAACTATCCTGTGCTTGCCACTAAATCAGAATACAGCCATACATCTTATAGATTACGGTATCTTCAAGAATTGTTGCTATATATAATTGAAGATAAGATGATTGTTCAAAATAAGAACTTAAAAGATTAACAGACTGAAGGGATAAATCTATTTCTGTCAGCTTTCTTGAAAGACTGGTTCTTATACTTTTAAAAGAAATTGGATAATATCATGGCAAATAATTCAGCTAACGACACTGTTGATAACAATCAGATCCCTGTTGATATTATTACAGGATTCCTTGGCAGTGGCAAAACTACTTTATTGAATCATTGGGTAAACAGTCCAGAGCTTAAAGATACTCTTGTTCTAATTAACGAATTTGGCGATGTGGGACTTGATCATGAACTTGTCGAGTCTGTCGACTCTTCAGTTGTTCTTTTACAATCAGGATGTATCTGCTGCTCTCTTCAGGGTGCACTCGTAGACAGTCTTGTGACAAACTATATCAAAGCACAGCGTGGAGAAATCCCTAACTTTAAGCGTGTAATCATTGAGACAACTGGACTTGCTGATCCTGCTGGTGTTATATCCACTTTAAATGGAGATGATTTTCTTCTAGATCATTACTATCATGATGGAACAATTACCGTTCTAGATGGCATGTTTGTCAGAGAACAGTTAAAAAAACAATATGAGGCAGTTAAGCAAATAGCCCTTGCTGATATTGTTATTATCA
>JBJEWX010000129.1:0-11146 GCA_051885275.1 Succinivibrio sp.
TCTAAAAATTCCTGTAGAAAATATCCTGTCGTATTAGTGCTTATGATAGGAAAGATTAGAGGTATTCCTATTGCGGCTACAAAATTTCCGATAATTATAAAGGTTGTAAGGGCAGCTCCGTTACCTCCAAGTTTTGAGGTAATAACAGATGCGGAGGCTGCAGTAGGAGTAAGAATGCAAACAATAGCCCCCATAAGTATGGTATCTGTAAACTCAGAAAAATCAGCAATCTTCACTAAAGCTGCAAATGTTAGCCCAAAACTTATCTGAATTATGCAGACAATAATATGCCAGGCTCTTGGCTTCATCTGTTTGAAATCAATCTTCATATAAGCGCAGAACAGAATTAAGCACAAAACTTTATGAAGATTAGAATCAATAACACCGGCCACTGGTCTTAAAATATTTGCAGATTCGCAATAATGAAATATCAGAAAGGTAAGTAAACCAAGCATTATTGAAATCAGAAGTGTAAATGGTTTGAGCTTTTTGACTAACAGTAAAAAATGCATAATTATTATGGCCTGTTCTCAGTATTTGCAAGTAATACCATTATAATAGCAATGATGTGGTATCTAAGCTAAGGCATCAGTAAAAGAGTTTTTCTAGATACGAAACTATATGAACAGTACGCACTACAGAATAGGCAACAGGTGCAGTTTTGTAATAACCGTAATGCGGGTAATTAAGTAGAAAGCATAACTATGACTGAATTTAAAGCAGATCTTAAAAAAACAGAAGAGCGTTTACAGGAGATTGCATCTTTTGCAATAGAACAGGCGATCCTTAACGGAGCCGATGAGTGTGAGGTTTCTGTCGGAGGTGAAAAAGGAATTTCCGTATCAAGCCGTGACTGTGAAGTTGAAAATATCGAGTACCACAGAAACAACGGGCTTGATATAACCGTTTATAAAGATAAGAAAAAGGGAAACGCCTCCTCTACAGATATGTCAAATGAGGCGATTAAAGAATCTGTTTTATCTGCAATAAATATTGCTGGATACTCAAATTCTGATGACTGTTCTGGATTAGCTGACAAAGAACTGCTGTGTAGGGATATAAAAGATTTGGATCTTATCTTTGAAAATGACTTTTCAACAGATAAAGCAGCCGAATTTGCCATAAGTCTTGAAAGGATGGCTTTAGATAGAAAACTATCCTTTATAAAAAATTCAGATGGAGCAGGCTTTTGCAGCTCTATCCATACATCGGTTTTGGCCAACTCAAATGGTTTTAATCAGGCAAAGTCTCAAAGTATTGTTTGGTCATCCTTAACTCTCTTAGGACAGAGTGACGGGAAAATGCAGCGAGGCTTTGGATATGGCATTGCCAGAGCACATAGTGATCTTGTAAGTAAGGAATCCATTGTTGAAGAGGCAATTAAAAAAACCAGAAGAAAGCTTGGAGCAAAATCTCTAAATACAGGCAAGTACAATGTCATCTTCAGTGAAAGAGCCGCAGTTTCTTTATGGTCAATACTTTCAATTGCTATCTCAGGTGGTTCTATTTACAGAAAAAGTTCATTCTTGTGCGATAGACTTGATACTCAGATCTTTCCTTCATATGTAACTATACATGAGGATCCTTTCGTCAAGAGAGAGTTGGAGTCTAGAAATTATGATTTAGATGGTGTTCAGGTAAAGGAAAGCAATATTGTTGAAAACGGTGTTTTAAAAGAGTATCTGCTTGGCACTTATTCATCTAGAAAACTAAAAATGCAGACAAACGGTCACGCAGGAGGGTTGCATAACTGGTTTATCTGCTTTGATAAAGAACACTCGCTATGCTTTGATGATTTGCTCAAGAGTGTTGGTGAAGGCATAGTTATAACAGACTTAATGGGTCAGGGAACTGATCTTGTCAGTGGAAACTACTCAAGGGGTGCTGAAGGTTACTATTTTAAGAATGGTAAATTTGTTCACTCAGTTGAGGGAATTACTGTTGCAGGAAATCTTAAAGATATGTTTATGAATATGCAGGCTATAGCTGATGACATTGACAATCGTTCTGTTATTAAAACTGGTTCTGTATTCATTCCTGATATGACCGTATCAGGTCAATAAAAACAATACAGGGTCAGCTTAATAGGTGACCCTGTATAAGAACTCTGTTTCTGAATTACTGATACATGTAATTTAAGAAAAGTAGATCCATGACAATTGGTTTACCGAATTTTTCTTTCATAATTGAGATTATTTTTTCTCTACATTCAATTCTTATCCTTTCTCTAGCTTCGTTAGTTGCAACCTGACCAAATTCCTTTGTACCAAGGATGGTTATGACTGCATCTCTGATGACAGGTTCAACGTCAGCGATTATGGTGCTGTCTCTGCTGTCTTCAATCATAAGACTCATTTTGATTCTCACATAATGAAGCTTATCTCTGGGGTTTAATGTTGCTAAGTTTGTCGTAAGATCTGGATTTAAAAGATAGTAACCAATTTCAGGCTCTAACTGTTCTGGTTCAGGTTCACTAGAATCTCCGTGACCGGATGCAAACGTATATGGGCAGAACGCTATAGACAGTGAGACCAAAATGTACTGCAGTAACTTGAATAACATAATTAAATCCTATGAATTAACTGATCCTTCAAGATGGTGTTCATCATTTTTTCTTGTCAGAACTCTACCGTTAAGGATCCTGACATCTCTAGCTCCTAACAGAGGTGAAGCTGCTCTATTTAATTTCTGAACCTTCTCTTTATTAACGTAAATTGTTTTATCTTCCTTAACCTCAAAGTACTTGTGCCTAATAAATGTATCACACATGATCTTAAATAAGATAGGATCAGCAAACTCTGGTGAGTTATTTGTGACTTCTATAGGCAACCTTCTTGAGTAGGTCAGACATTTCTGCACGAAGGTCTGCACATCAATAGTGCCGTCCTTGGTGTTCCTAAGCGCTGTTACTGCAACAAGGTAACGAACTAGGTTGTGATAGATGCAGCGGGACAGAATATAGAACTCTTCATATCCGTCGCCAGATACAAACAGCATGTCTGAATCTCTTGTTATATATCCTTCCACCAAGAAGGTATCCAAATACTTATCAATAAGATTATCTAAATCCTCCTCATCAACAGGAGCAAAAAGCTCATGCCTTAGGAAGTAGAATAAAGAGCGCGCATGAGATCTTACATCTTCTCTTAGGATATGACCGTTTCTGATGATAATATTTGCCAAAAGAGCCGGCAGAGCAAACAGATGCACAATATTATTCTGGAAATAGGTAAGCTGAAGTGACTGACCATGACTTGGTCTGACAAACTTCATATCATCGCCAATATCATAAACATGGAATTTATTTAGATCTGTAGCCTGTTTAATCAGTGTTGAGGTAGTGGCAGTTGGAATAGAAGGTCTGCGTTTTGGATCAACATGCAGAAGTTTCAAATACATATCAATACACTTTTGCAGTTGTCTCATGCTCATTGCGTGATCTGCCACATTCATAATGGCAAGTGCACTTAAGTTAATACCGTTAATGGTTGCAGAGTCATTAAGGTTGATAATGATCCTGTGGGCTAACTGATTCACAGTGTCATTAAGCCACTCTGGTTTAGCTGTACCTGTAGGATCAATGTAATTCTTCCAATCAGGGACATACTGATTTAAAAACTTAGGAACTACAACTGGCTTTCCAAAAGTAACATAACCTCGTCCATAGTTTCTAAATCTCTTGAAGATACCTAAAAGAGCTGCGGCACTTTCTTTTTTCTTACTCTCACCGTTAAGCTCTCTCATATAAACGCCAACCTCGGAGACGTGCTCATACCCTAGATAGGTAGGAACGAAGGCAATTGGACGTTTTATTCCTCTAAGCTGAGACTGAACTGTCATAGCAACCATACCGGTCTTTGGTGGTAGGGTTCTTCCGGTTCTGGAACGTCCACCCTCAATAAAGAATTCTGTGGCAAAGCCGTTTTCAAACAGAAGATTTAGGTATTCTCTGAAAATAGTGATATAGAATTCATCTCCCTTCATTTTTCTTCTGATGAAGTAGGACCCGCATCTTCTGATAAGTGGACCTACAGGGAAGAAATTAAGATTGTCTCCGGAGGCAATCTGAGGTAGGGGAAGTCCCTCATGGAAAAGAACAAAGGTAAGCAGAACATAATCCATGTGGGAGCGGTGACATGGGATATAAATAATCTCATGGCCAGTCTGTACAAGCTGACGAACCGTATCAGCCCCCATGATGGTCTGACCCTGATAAATTCTAGACCAGATATTTGAAATAATGGTATTTAAGAATCTGATAAGAGGATAGCGGGTGTCTGCAACCATTCCTTCAAGAATATTCCTAGCTCTCTGAAGGTTTTCTTCAAAGCTTTTTCCGTTTTCCTTAACAGCAAGATTAATAGCGTCCTGAACAGCAGGTTTGCTTAAAATATCTTCAATGACTATTTTTCTGTTTGGCAAAGGCTTACCAATTACAGAGCGAGCATTTTTCATGAAAATAAGTCTGAAGGTTCTGTTTAGATCCTTTGAGAAAAGAGAACCATCAAATCTATCTTTAGCCTCACTTATAGTAAATGACCCACAGAAAATAGTGCAGTTATCTCTTCCTGCAAAAATCATGTTAAAGAACTTTTTAATGGAAGGAGTTGCTGCATTAAAGCCGTTTAAAGCTAATTTGTCGTAACCTGGGCTTCGTGACCAAAGCACAGTAATTGGAACAATCTCTATTTCCTGTCCAGTTGTTTTATGAAGGTTAAACCACTGCTCAAAGGTGGTTGTCAGATCATGATTTTTAGAGCCTGCAGTTGAGAAAAAGCCTGGCGACCTTAGGTAGCAGACTCTTGGATAAGTCTGACCAAACAATGAAATCTTTTCAAAAGGGGAAGGCATACCCATTTTGACAACAGCTCTCTCAATGCACATAAGATTTGCAAGTGAGGATGAAACAGTTACATAGACAATTATTTTACTTCTATCTATCTTCAGCTGTTTTAGTGGTTCATACGGAATTGTTTCGCATTTAGTTGTTAGTCTAAATGGCCAGTAAAGAAAGAATCGCAGAATTTTATCAATTATCATAATAATCTCTAGCAGGTGAAATGCTAGGCCCCGTATTCTTAAAATGGGTTCTTCACACAAAGTCTTATTAATAGTTTAGTGTAAACATATTGTATTGGCACAAAATTTTCCGATGGTTTTTTTAGAAATTTGAGAGAGATAATCTTTTGAAAAAGATATTTCTGCTTTTTAACTACAAAATTGATACATAATATACGGAGGTTTAGCTGAATTACTTTAGATCTTAAGGAAGAATCTGCATTATTGAGAAGCAACTTTAGAATTTAATTAGACCAAAAGTGATGTCATGATAAGCTTTTTTTTAACGGATTCTTCTGAAAGAGATTATGTAAATCTGTCAGTAGGTTGAAATAAAAAGAATGGACACTCAAAGAATAGAAAAATACAAAAAACTTGTCTTGATGGCAGGTATAGCTTCTGTTTGTACATCTGTACTGTTTATTATCATAAAGCTTGCAGTATGGCTTGTAAGTGCGTCTACAGTTATTTTTGCATCCTTAACAGATTCCATGTTTGATCTTTTAGCATCTTTGGTTAACCTTCTGGCTCTAAAATTCTCATTAGCTCCACCTGACAGTGAGCATCGTTTTGGTCACCACAAGTCACAGGCTTTGGCCTCCCTAGCTCAGGCGGCCTTCATTGGCGGTTCAGCTGTATTGCTGGTAATTCATGGCATAGAACGTTTTATAAATCCAAGAGAAGTTCAGCACATTGATTTGGCAATTGTTATTTCATTTATAAGCATTCTGATAACTCTGCTTTTGGTAGTATTTCAGTCCTATGTTTTAAAGAAGACAAAAAGTGAAGCTATCAGAGCTGACCGTTTGCACTATATGTCAGATGTGTCTCTCAATATTGGAGTAATGATAGCTCTGGTTCTGAGTTATTACGGATTTGTATGGGCAGATGGTCTGTTTGCATCACTAATTGGTCTGTTCATATTCAAAGGTGCTTATTCTATCGCATTTGATGCGATACAGATTTTGCTGGATAAAAATCTAGATGCAAAAACTGTGTCTAAGATATTAGGCAGGATCCTATCAGTAGATGGCGTTATCTCCTGTCATGATCTAAAAGCTCATCAGGCAGGCCCAATGTACTATATACAGGGACATTTAGTGCTGAATGGTAAGATGTCGCTGGCAAGTGCTCATGATATTACTGATAGTGTTGAAAACAGGATCAGGGAGGATTTTCCTGATGCGGAGATTGTAATGCACATGGAGCCTGATGAAGTCTCAACTTATGAGAGCGTGACCTTTGAAGATAAAACAGATATTCACAGCAAAGACAATTGACAGCACAGGTCATGAAAGGCTCAAAATATGATAAAATATGACGTCAAGTTCAGTTATACCTGAATTATATATAGTTCATATTATTGGGAAATACCATGTCGGCACTTGATCCTGACATTAGCAATTTTTGGTCATCACTAGTTGAAGAGGCAAAGCAGGTAGTTAACAAGGAACCTGTATTGGCAGACATTATGAACAGGCAGATTCTGACCTGTTCAAGTCTTGATCAGAGTTTAGCAAGAATAATCAGTTCAAAGCTGTCCTCAAGAGAAGTAGACAGACAGCAGCTGTTTCAGGTCTGCATGCAGGCCTATGCCGATGATCCTTCTCTGATAATCAGTGCTATTGCAGATGTAAATGCAGTGGTAAACAGAGATCCTGCTTCAACATCACTTGTAAGGATCCTTCTGTTTTTAAAAGGACCTCATGTGCTTGAATCCTGGAGAATATCTCACTGGCTTTGGGAAAAAGGCAGAGTTGATTTAGCCTGCTATATTCAGAGCAGAATATCTGATGTTTTCTCTGTGGATATCCATCCTGCCGCAAAAATAGGTAAAGGCCTGATGCTTGATCATGCAACAAACATTGTTATTGGTGAAACAGCGGTAGTTGCTGATACAGTATCAATGTTACATGATGTAACGTTAGGTGGAACCGGCAAGGAACAGGGAGATAGACATCCTAAGGTTGGAAAGGGCGTAATGATTGGTGCCGGGGCTAAGGTGCTTGGTAACATCCGCATTGGTGAGGGGGCTATAGTAGGAGCAGGATCTGTGGTACTGCGAGATGTACCTGCTCATACTACTGTAGTTGGAGTCCCTGCAAGGGTTGTGGGTGTGCCTCAAATGGAAATGCCATCTCTTGATATGGATCAGACCCTATCTGGATGTCAGCCTCAGAAGGCACAGGAAGAATGTCCTGCAATAACGGTTAAACAGATATAACTATTTAAATTTATTTTCAGACAAACAGAGCAATTTAGATATGTATAACTTTAAACGTCAGTTATTACATATTTCCAAGGAATGCATATGCGTATTTGCGATCTTCTAGACCCAAGAGCAGTCAGCTTAAATGTAAATGTAAACACAAAAGAGCAGGCTATCAACTGTCTTGTTGATTTGATGTCCAAAACAGACTGCCTAAGTGATTCGGAAAGATTTAGAACCGCAGTTTTTGATCGAGAGTCAAAAGTATCTACCGGTTTAGGAGAGGGGGTTGCCATTCCGCATGCAAAAAGTGCAGGTGTAAAAAAACCAGGTCTTGCTGCAATGGTGGTTCCTGCAGGCGTTGATTTTGACAGCCTGGATGGAAAGGAAACTAAACTTTTCTTTTTAATTGCTTCTCCTCATCAGGCCTCTGATGCTCATCTTGATGTTTTAGCCAGACTTTCAACTCTGCTTGTTTCAGAGGAGTTTAGGAGTAATCTTCTGAACTCAAAAAGTGTAGACGATTTTTTAAGCATTATCAATCAGGCTGAAAAGCAGGAAATAAAAAAGGATACCCAAAAGAAGGAAGAGAGTAAAAAGATTCAGGAACAGCAGGGAAATCCGGCAGCTAATGACGATTCTTATGATCTTGTAGCTGTGACAGCCTGTCCTGCAGGTTTGTCTCATACATATATGGCAGCTGAGGCTCTTGAAAATAAAGCCAAGGAAATGGGGCTTCGCATCAAAATTGAAACGGACGGAGCTGCAGGAAACAGAAACAGGTTACTACCTGAGGAAATTGCCAAGGCAAAAGCTGTTATAGTGGCTGCAGACCGAATCGTGGAGATGGATCGCTTCATTGGTAAGCAGCTGATCCGTGTTGGCGTTGTAGATGGAATAAGAAAACCTCAGGAGCTTATAGAAAAAGCACTTGATCCAAAATGTCCAAAGTACCAGACAGGTGTAATCAATAATACCAGTTCTCTTTACATGCGTCTGTACCGCCATCTGATGAGTGGTATGACCTACATAATGCCTATAGCTGCAACTGCAGGTATTCTTTCAGCATTAGCAAGACTTGAATTTATTCAGGGAACACAGCTTGGGTTCTTTTTTGATCGTATTGGATACAGTATAGGAACACTTCTGTTCCCAATCTTAAGTGCTTTTATCGCATTCTCCATCAGAGGTAGAACTGCATTAGTTGCCGGTTTTACAGGTGGTGTAATGGCTGATCTTGGCTCCTCAGGGGTGATTGGTGCAGTGGTAAACGGATTTGTCGGAGGTGGGGTTGCATTAATGGCAACTTATTTTGCAGCAAAATTCTTCAAGGGGCATGATGCCATTGTTGCTTTAATCCTTTATCCGCTTATAGGAGCTCTGTTAACTTCAATAATTGCGTTGACCTTTGTAAACATACCATCTCAGCTTCTTGATGAGTATATTCAGAATTATATTGCAGATGCCTCAACACCGGTACTGGTGCTGATTGGTGCGGTTCTGGGTGGAATGATGTCAGCCGATATGGGAGGACCATACAACAAAACGGCCTATGCAATAGGGGTTCTGCTACTAGCTGACACACTTCCTGAAAGTGGAGCTGGAACATTGATTATGGCTGCAATTATGGCAGGGGGCATGATCCCACCTCTGGCTGCAGGTCTGGCTACAATCATGGTTCCTCAGGCATTTACAGAAAAAGAAAAGAAGAACAGGATGGTAGCAATTGGAAAGGGACTTGTTTTTATAACAGAAGGTGTAATACCTTATCTTGGATATAACCCTATAAAGATGAGAATTGCATGTATTATTTGTTCGGCAACAGCCGGCGGGCTGTCAATGCTGTTCCGTTGTGGCAGCTATGCTCCACATGGTGGTATTTTTATAATCCCTCTTACAGATAACTTTACAAAATATATTCTGTCTCTTGTGATAGCAACTGTTCTTGGAGCTTTTATGTTTTCAATTATCAGATTGAAACCAGCAGTTTCAAAGTAGCATTCACTCAAGATTATCAAGAACTGCTTCAACTCTTTTTCTTAGAGTCTGAAGCAGTTCTTTTTGCAGGTTATTTTCTTCTTTTAGTCTTCCAATCTCTCTTCGGAGTTCCTGAATTTCTTTATCTTTTTTACAGAGATTATCTCTTGACTGAGCCAGTTCTAAAGACACATTCTGGCAGAGAGTATCAAGCTCTGAAAGTTTCTCAATCAGAAGCTGTTCCTTTTGTGAAAGACCTTTTATATCCACTAGAGAATATACCTGCTCATATCTTCATCCTGGACCAGATCTTCTAAATGCTCATCAACATATTTATCATCTATGATGATAGTCTGACCTGATTTATCCGGAGCGCTGAATGAAATTTCCTCAAGGATTTTTTCCATCAGAGTATGAAGTCTTCTGGCGCCAATATTCTCAGTTTTCTCATTAACTTTATAAGCATCTTCGGCGATTTTGGTAATAGCGCTGTCTTCGAATTTAACAGTAACATTCTCGGTTGCCAGCAGTAGTTCATACTGTTTTGTAAGACTGTTGTGCGGCTCTTTTAAAATTCTTTCAAAATCCTTGGCTTCTAAAGCTTTGAGTTCAACTCGGATAGGGAGTCTTCCCTGAAGTTCTGGGATTAAATCAGATGGTTTTGACATCTGGAAGGCACCTGATGCTATGAACAGAACATGATCAGTCTTCAGCATGCCGTATTTTGTATTTACACTTGAACCTTCAATAAGAGGTAGCAGATCTCTCTGAACACCCTGTCTTGAAACTCCGCCCCTATCCTGACTTTCCTGACAGATTTTGTCTATTTCGTCTATAAAGACAATGCCATTGTTTTCTGCAAGTTCAATTGCTTTGGTTTTGAGATCATCATTCTGAGTTAGTTTAGAAGCTTCCTCTTCGGTCAGGATTTTAAAGGCCTCTTTAATTTTCATGCGCTTTGTTGCTTTCTTATTAGAACTCATGGATTCAAAAATAGACTGCAACTGATCATTAAGATCATCCATACCAGGAGCTCCACCTATCACATTTACAGTAGGACCTCTGTCAACAATATCTATTTCAATTTCCTTTTCATCAAGTTCATGCTCTCTCAATTTCTTTCTGAACATCTGACGGGCTGTAGAGTTGTTTTTTTCTTCTTCTGTTGCTGTAGGATTAGGCAGCAGTGCATCAAGTATTCTCTCTTCAGCTGCATCCTCAGCTTTGGTTTTGTTATGAAGAAAAGCCTCTTCTTTAACCATCTTCATTGAGACTTCTGCCAGTTCTCTAATTATTGATTCTACATCCTTTCCTACGTAGCCAACTTCTGTGTATTTGGTTGCCTCAACCTTTACAAAAGGGGCTTTAGCTAGCTTGGCAAGGCGTCTTGCAATTTCAGTTTTACCAACACCAGTAGGACCTATCATCAGAATATTTTTAGGTACAATTTCCGATCTTAAATCTTTTGAAACCTGCATTCTTCTCCAACGGTTTCTAAGTGCAATGGCAACAGCTTTTTTTGCATCCTTCTGGCCGATAATGAATTTGTCCAATTCACTTACAATTTCGCGTGGTGTTAATTCAGACATATTTAATTCTCAGTATGTTATTTTGTTGATTCAAGTGTTTCTATAGTGTGGTACGAGTCTGTAAATACACAGATATTGCAGGCAATATCCAATGATTTTTTTACAATTTCCTCTGCACTAAGATCAGTGTTCTGAACTAGAGCTCTAGCTGCTGCTAGGGCGTAGTTACCACCTGAACCTGTTGCAAGTACATCATCATCCATGCGAACCACGTCGCCTGTTCCGGTAATCATCAGAGAATCGCTTTTATCAGCTACAATAAGTATAGCTTCAAGCTTTCTTAAGGCTCTGTCAGAACGCCATAGTTTTGCTA
>JBJEWX010000130.1:0-2434 GCA_051885275.1 Succinivibrio sp.
GGTACAGTAAGATTAAGAGGTCCGAAGGCAGATGACTGGGCAATCTGCTTTACTGCGGAGTTTGAAGAGCAGGCTGACAAGAGAAGGACTGCGCCTGTGGCAAGGGAGCACAGGTACAGATTTAACTTTGATTTTTTAAGTTTCACGATATTTTCCTGATGCAATCTTTTGCAACATAAACCAAAAAGCAATTCAAAAAGAACTGACCTTTGATGTTTTTTAAAATAGCTAAAAAGTTGTTTTATTCTAACATATCCAGATCATTTAATAATATTTTTGATTGATTGTCACAGCACTATATGTGGTAGCACATACCTTAATATGCAGTTAATAAAAAATATGCAGTTAATAAAAAAAAAGGGGGGAGATAAAATACTAAAATGGAAAAAAGTGTAATAACCATAAGAGTCTTTTATAGATGAAAGACCTTTTAAGATAGAGAAAAATCCCTGATGAAAGCTCTCCACCTTATGTAAATTCTCTTACTTAGTCTTCAAAACAGGGCTTGCTCTTTTGACAGATGATACCGTCTAATCAAGAAGAACCAAAGCAAGGGCTTTAACTAACATAAAGCGCCTTGGTATTTTAAGCGAACCTTCTCATTAGGTTAATATACTTTGTCAACTGTAAGAAAAATTATTTCCGACCATTTACGCAAAAATACTGCTATCATGTCCACAGTTTAACCTCACCTTTTTCTTTGTTTACCAAAACTCAGGAATGCTTAGGCCGGATAAGAGAAAGTAAGACTTTGGATCAAGCTTATGATAGAAAATGCTCTTTATATTGTACCTACACCAATTGGAAATCTTGATGACATTACCTTAAGAGCCATTGAGGTCCTGAAGAATGTCACTATGATCGCAGCAGAAGACACAAGACATTCTAAAATCCTGCTTGATAAGCTCTCCATTACCGGTAAAAAGCTTATAAGCTGTCATGATCATAATGAAGATCAGAGAGCCGATATTATTATTGAAGAGGTAAAAAATGGTGGATCAGTTGCCTTAATTTCAGATGCAGGATCTCCGCTCATCAATGATCCTGGGTACAGAGTTGTTACTCTGTGTTCAAAGGCTGATGTAAAAGTGATCCCTCTCCCTGGTCCCTGCGCACTTATTACAGCGCTTGAGGCAAGTGCTCTGCCAACTGACAAATTCATGTTTGAAGGTTTCTTTCCTGTAAAGGAAAAGGAGTTAAGAGAAAAAATCAGCACCCTTGTGAATGCCGATTACACAGCCGTTTTTTATGAAGCTCCCCGAAGGATCATAACCACAATGGAGATTGTAGGAGAGCTTCTGCCGATGCATGATGTTACGCTGTGCAGAGAAATGACAAAAACATTTGAATCTTTTTACAGATTAAAGGCTAAGGATGCAGCAGCCTTTTTAAAGGAAGATCCTGACAGAACCAAAGGTGAGTTTGTAGTTGCAATCGGAGCTTTGAAAGATGAGAACTTTAAAATACCGTCTGCTGTGCACGATGCAATCAGAGAACTTATAAAAACTTCCCCTGTCAAGCTTGTAGCCTCTGTGCTCTCTGATGTGACTGGCATTAAAAAGAATGATCTGTACAATCTTGCCTTAAGTCTGAAGGACAATCAGGAATAGATTGCATTTTAAAAGATCTGCCTTTTGGCAGATCTTTTTTGTGCTCGGCATGTGCACATTCTATAGCTTCTGTTACGATTATCAATTCTCCTATTTATCTGCTCACAAATAACTAGAACATAGTATAATTAAGGTATTATGTTACTTTTTTATTACATGTATATGTTTTAGTGATGATTATGAGTAATTTTCAATCTTTGGCATACATCAGAGTAAGCTCGGCTGACCAAAATACTGATCGACAACTTGATGGTATGAAATTCGATAAAATCTTTGAAGAAAAGATTTCGGGAAGAACTAGAGAAAGACCTGCGTTAAAAGAAATGCTTGATTACTGCAGACAAGGCGACCATATATATGTTCATACGATGGATCGTTTGGCTAGAAATTTAAGAGACCTTTTGAATATTGTTAAAGAAGTTACAGATAAGGGATGTACCATCCATTTTGTACAACAGCATCTTGAATTTTCAAATGATGATAGTAATCCAACTGCAAAACTGATGTTGCAGGTCATAGGTGGAGTTGCTGAGTTTGAGGCTGCTCTAATAAGAAATAGAGTTCTTGAAGGAATTGCCGCAGCAAGGGCTAGGGGAACATATAAATCCGGAAGACCGGTTGTTATGACAGAGGAGAAAAAGAAAATTCTTTGGGAAAAGAAAGCTGCAGGAGTTCCTCTTACTAGAATAGCAAAAGATCTTGGTGTTTCTAGAATGACTGTTTTTAGGGAAATAAAAAAAAATAAAAAGGGCGAGCAGTAAGCTTTAATATGTCTACCGCCAGTTAGGCGGCCACTCTTTGTCAACTAAAAATGAGCATACGCG
>JBJEWX010000131.1:0-11089 GCA_051885275.1 Succinivibrio sp.
GACTTTTAATTTTCATTTTTAGACAAATTTTCATAAATTCTGAACATAAATTTTCAAAAATTTGTCATTTTCAAAATTAGGACTAAAATTATTTTTAATGACTGAATAAGTCATCAGTCTTTTTCTTAAACACACACTGCAAACGAGGAGCCTTAATGCTTCAGATTAGATTACACGGCCGTGGAGGCCAGGGTGTTGTGACCGCTGCAGAGATGCTGACTTTAGCCGCTTTCTACGAAGGCCACTTTGCACAAGCTTTCCCAAGTTTCGGTTCTGAGCGTACAGGAGCGCCAGTTGTTGCCTACGCAAGAATCGACAACAAAGATATCCGTACTCATGAACCTATTCAGGAGCCTAATGTTGTTCTGATCCAGGACAAGACACTTTTAGGAGCTGTTGATGTTTTTGCTGGTTTAGACAAGGACGGATACGTAATTATCAATTCTAAAGATGCACCTGAAATTGTTGCTCCTGAAATTGTAAAGCATCTGCCTGAGGGACATGTATTTACAGTACCTGCAACTGATTTTGCCATGCAGAAGATTGGCAAGCCTCTTCCTGGTGCACCAATGCTTTCCTCTCTTGCTGCTGTTACCGGCATCTTGAAGCTAGAATCAGTTCAGAACGCCTTCCAGGCAAGATACCCAGGAAAGGTCGGAGACGCTAATGCTGAAACTGCAGCATTAGCATATAACTTCATTAAGGAGGCAAAGAATGCTTAAGCAGATTGAAGGCTCACTTGGTATTGCTGAGGCTGTAGCACTGTGTCGTCCTGGAGTTGTATGTGCCTACCCTATTTCTCCTCAGACCCACATCGTTGAAAACCTGGGTAAGTTTGTTAAAACCGGAACACTGCAGAACTGTGATTTCCTGAACGTTGAATCTGAGTTTTCAGCAATCTCAGTTGCAATCGGTTCTCAGGCAGGTGGCGCCCGTACATATACAGCAACTGCTTCTCAGGGTCTACTGTTTATGACAGAAGGTGTTTATTCAGCATCTGGACTTGGTCTTCCTATAGTTATGACAGTTGCTTCAAGAGCTATTGGCGGTCCAATCAACATCTGGAACGATCACTCAGATTCCCTGTCACAGCGCGACTCAGGATGGCTTCAGTTATTCTGTGAGTCAAACCAGGATGCCGTAGACACTCACATTATGGCATTTAAGATTGCAGAACAGGTAGGTCTTCCTGTAATGGTATGTATGGATGGTTTCGTGTTGACCCATGCATTTGAAAGACTAGATATCCCTTCTCAGGAAACTGTAGATAAGTTCCTGCCTGAATACGAGCCTCGTGAGTATCTGACTCCAAAAGAGCCAGTTTCAATTGGTTCAATGGTAGGACCTGAGGCTTTCACTGAAGTTCGATTCCTGCAGCAGCGCAAGATGGCAAAAGCCCTTGACGTAATTGAAAAGGTAACTAAGGAATACAGAGAGCTTACAGGTTCTAAGTCAGGTGGTTTACTTGACACCTATAACTGTGAAAATGCAGATGTAAAACTCATCATTATGGGCTCTACAGTTGGAACTGCTAAAGATGAGGTTGACCGCCTAAATGCCGAAGGTATCAACGCTGGTATCATTTCGCTCAAATCATTCAGACCTTTCCCATATGAGGCTGTTGCCAAGGCAATTGGTGACACAAAGCTAGTTATCTGTGTTGAAAGAGCTTTCTCATTTGGCGCCCGTGGTATTGTCTGCCCTGAGGTTAAGCGTGCCATGGAAGGTAAGAACTGCGAAATCAAGACAGCTCTTGCAGGTCTTGGTGGACGTCCTATCTTTGGTTCAACCATCAGAGGTATTGTCAAGGATGCTCTTGCAGGTAAATTTACCGAAGAACTAACCTGGTACGATGTTGATGCATCTGTACTCAACAGCTATACAGACAAGACTGAAGGCGTTAAGTTCGAACAGGGACCTATCGCACAGTCAACTCTTGAGAAGTCAGTTAAGTAACCGCAGGAGCAAATGATGTTAGAAAAGATTAAATTCTATCAGACAGGTTCAAATACAATTGGAAACCGTCTGTTAAATCCTGCAATGCGTACCATTCAGTCATCAGCTGATCGTCCAAATGGTCTTATTTCAGGTCACCGCGCCTGTCAGGGTTGCGGCGAGGCTTTAGGTGCAAGATATGCAATTGACGCTGCCATGAAAGCCACAAATGGACAGCTTATGGTAGTTAATGCAACCGGCTGTCTTGAGGTATTCTCTACCCCTTATCCAGAATCAGCATGGAAATTGCCATGGGTTCACTCACTGTTTGGAAATGCTGCGGCTGTAGGTTCAGGTCTTGCAGCTGCCGCTGCAGTCAGAGCTAAGAAAAACGGTGACTCAACCGTACCTCGCATTATTGCTCAGGGTGGTGACGGTGGTACCACTGATATCGGTTTTGGTGCTCTGTCAGGTATGTTTGAGAGAAATGATGATGTTCTTTACATCTGCTACGATAACGAAGCATATATGAACACAGGTGTTCAGAGGTCATCTGCAACTCCACCTTCAGCAAGAACAGCTACTACTCAGCTGGTAGGTGAGCATCCTGGTGCAGACTGGGGTAAAGGTAAGGATGTTCCTCTAATTGCCATGGCTCACGGTATTCCTTATGTTGCAACTGCAACCGTAGCTGATTTGAGAGATCTTGAATATAAAGTTACAAAGGCAATGCAGTTCCATGGAGCAAGATACATTCAGATTTTAGTTCCATGCCCATTAGGCTGGGGTCTGTCATCTAATGCAACTGTAACTGCAGCTCGTATGGCTATGGAAACAGGCTTCTTCCCTGTTTATGAAGCTGAATACGGCAAGGTTACCTCTGTAAGAAAGATTAGACAGAAGCAGCCAGTAATCAATTATCTGAAGATGCAAAGAAGATACGCTCACCTTACAGGAAAGAAAGCAGATCCTAATGTGGTTGCAAGACTGCAGGCTTTATGCGATACCAATATCAAGAACTTTGGTCTGTTAGGTGAAGAGGATGCTCAGGGTACCCCTGTTGCAATTCAGGCTTACGAGCGTAATTCAGCTGTATAAAGGAGATAATAGATTATGTTACAAAAATCATTTGCTGTTACCCTTGATCCAGCTACCTCTCTGCAGAATCACACCGGATCATGGCGTACACTGCGCCCTGTGAATGTATTTAAATTACCACCTTGCAACAATCAGTGTCCTGCAGGTGAAAATATTCAGCAGTGGCTGTTCTATGCAGCTCAGGGTGACTATGAGCAGGCATGGAGAATTTTAACTGAAGAAAACCCAATGCCTGCATGTATGGGTCGTGTCTGCTACCACACCTGTGAAGGTAAGTGCAACAGAGGTTTTCTTGATGAAAGCGTAGGTATCAACTCAGTAGAGAGATTCCTAGGTGACTATGCTATTGAGCATAATCTTGCTTTTAGAAGACCTTCAAGAGAAACGGGTAAAAAGGTTTTAATCATTGGTGCTGGCCCAGCAGGCTTGTCAGCTGCCTATCATCTGCGTCGTTTTGGTCACTCAGTTCACATTGTTGAAATGGGCAAACAGGCAGGTGGCATGATGCGCTATGGTATTCCTGTATACCGTCTGCCAAGAAATATTCTTGATGCAGAAATCAAGCGTATCACAGATATGGGTGTTACCATTGAGTGTGGAAGAAAGGTTGAGGATATTGAGGCTGAAAAGAAAAATGGCAAGTATGATGCTGTTATCTTAGGTCTTGGCGCCACAATCTCATCAAATGTTGATATTCCTCAGGGAGATACAACACACGTACTCAATGCTCTGAGCGTTTTAGATGAAATTGAGACCAACGGTGAAATAGAGATTGCAAGAAAGGTAGCTGTATATGGTGGTGGTAACACAGCTGTTGACGTTGCCCGTTCCCTACGCCGTATTGGTGCAGAGCCTATCATCGTGTACCGCAGAAACAAGGAAAAGATGCCTGCAAACGTTGAAGAAATGAATGCAGCCATTGAGGAAGGCATTCAGGTAAAATGGCTATCCACCATTGCTTCAGCTTCAAAGGAATCTTTAAAGATTGAAAAAATGGAGCTTGATGAGAACGGTCGTCCTCAGCCAACAGGTCAGTATGAGGAATTACCTGCTGATGCTGTAGTACTTGCAATTGGTCAGAACGTAGACAAAGACGTTTTATCAAAGCTTGACAATCTCAAGATGGAAGGCGATGGCGTTGTAATTGACGAAGAGACCAAGATGACCTCTATAGAGGGTATCTTTGCTGCAGGTGACGTAGCAACAAATGACAGAACCGTAACTCATGCTATAGGCATGGGAAAGAATGCAGCTCGCGGTGTCAACGCATATCTTAACGGAAAGACCTATAAGAAAGCTGAAAAGCATGAGATTGCCAAGTTTGAGGATATGCATCCTTGGTACTATACTGACGCACCTAAGACTGTTCGTCAGGAGCTTGAGGTTGCAAGACGTTCAAACTGCTTTGATGAGGTTCAGTTCGGTCTTACAGAAGAAAATGCCGTATTTGAGGCCCGCCGCTGTCTGTCATGCGGTAACTGTATGGAGTGTGATAACTGCTATGGCGTCTGCCCAGACAGTGCTGTAGTAAAACTAGGCCCAGGCAAGGGTTACGAGTTTAACTATGATTACTGCAAAGGCTGTGGTGTCTGTGCTCAGGAATGTCCATGCGGACACATCAAGATGGTTCCAGAGCAAATCTAATGAATTAGACATCTGAGTTTAAAATTGAGGAAACGGCGGTATTAATACCGCCGTTTATGTATATGAAATTTGACTTAAACTATCTGCTCTATTCCATTAAATCCTTCCTGATTTCAGACTTTTCATTTAAGGAGTTAAGCGATCTCCTAAATGCAATTGATACTGATGAGTATATGCAGAACTATCTGTCATCTCTAAGGCTTAACAGTGAAAACAGAAAAAGAGTTGAATTAAAGCTCAGATCATACATAAAGCAGGCACAGGATGCTCACATTCCACTAGGTGTTGAAACAGAACCATACAATGATCTATATGAAGCATATCTTGCCAGACATGCTTATCTTGGAAAGTTTGATAAAAGAAGTTTTATAAGCTCAAATCTGAATAAATATATACTGCTTATGATTATCACTGCAATGTCAGTTCTTTGCGTTTTTGTTGTTTATTAGCAATAAATTCCAGCAAACTTCCAATTTTCCTGAAATGTCACTTATCTCACATAACAGTAAATAATCCAACTGTAAGTACTAGTTTCTATTGATCTTTACTGTCTATCTGATAATATGAATTTAAGGTAAATTTTTACCTGAAGTCTATCCCTGGGGTGATATCGAGTTATTTCTACCCTGAGCCGATATCTTTAGACTTAGGTGTCTTCCTGATAATAGTGTGCAGGCCCGATTTTCGAGGAAGCCTAAATTATCATCTGATGCCTTACTTGAACTCGTGGTTCAAGGAGTCATAAATAACAGATTCATTTCCGGGGTCCTATCATCACTGCATTTCTCAAAAAATGTGAACCAAATCAAACCAAGAGTTAATTAGTGTGCTAATTTGTGTTTATCTAATCAATTTTCGCAAATTTTGTATATAATGTGACTAAAAGCTTGAAATACATTCAAGCTAGTACATTTAAGACTGTTTAAAACAGTCTGTTTTTTATTGTTAATTATTTTTTATGCATTTAGTTTAATAATCTTTTATTAAACATCGCTATAGCAATATTAGTTTACAAAGAGAATAAAATGCCTCCAATAATCAAGCCTCAAACTGATACAACCATCAGTTGGTTTTTAAGCCAGTGCCATATCCACAAATACTCAGCTAAGAGCACTATTATTCATTCTGGGGAAAAAGCTGAGACCTTATACTACATTGCCAAAGGTTCTGTAGCAGTTCTTATTAAGGATCAGGATGGACATGAGATGATCCTCTGCTACTTAAATCAGGGTGACTTCATCGGTGAGGTAGGTCTTTTTGACGAGTCTGAAAATCCAAAGCGTACAGCATGGGTAAGAGCTAAGACAACCTGTGAGATTGCTGAGGTATCCTACAGCAAATTCAAGCAACTCGTTCAGGTAAACCCTGAGATTCTGATGAGACTAACAGCTCAGCTTTCAAGAAGATTATCTGCAACATCTGCAAAGGTCGGAAACTTAGCTTTCTTGGACGTTACAGGTAGAATTGCAAAAACTCTTGTAAATCTAGCTCATCAGCCAGAAGCAATGACACACCCTGATGGAATGCAGATTAAGATCACAAGACAGGAAATCGGTCAGATTGTTGGCTGTTCCCGTGAAACTGTTGGTCGAATTCTCAAGATGATGGAAGAGGATCACCTGATCACTGCACATGGTAAAACCATCGTTGTATTTGGCACCCGCTAAAATTATTCATTAAAAGTCTTTCTCTGAAAGACTTTTTTCTAATATACTGACAAGTATTTTCTTAAGTATCAGTAAATTAAGGAGCAAAAATGGCTTCATTATTAGAGCGCAATATTCATTCTTTTGATAAAAACGATCTTTTAGCCTGCAGCAGAGGTGAGCTTTTCGGACCTGGTAATAGTCAGTTACCAGCTCCTAATATGCTAATGTTCGACCGCATCACAGATATCCAGGCTGAAGGAGGAGAGCAAGGTTTAGGCTATGTAAAAGCTGAGCTAGATATCAACAAAGATCTATGGTTCTTTAAGTGTCATTTTCCAGGAGATCCTGTAATGCCAGGTTGTCTTGGTCTAGATGCAATGTGGCAGTTAGTTGGATTCTTCCTAGGCTGGAGAGGCGGTCCTGGTAAAGGTCGTGCATTAGGTGTTGGTAAGGTTAAGTTTAAAGGAGAGGTATTAGACAGTGCCAAAACTGTAAGATACGAAATCAACCTTAAGAAGATCATAGAAAGAGGTCAGCTCATTATAGGTGCTGCAGACGGAAAGGTTTTTGTTGATGACAATCATATCTATACAGCTGAAGATCTTCAGGTAGGACTAATTTCGCCAGTTAAAAAAGACTAACTGAAAATCTGCACATATCATACTTATCATCTAAATACAGAGCCCTGTCACATAATTCAGGGCTCTGCTCTTTTAACTGTGATATTTGTGTATTATCAACACGTTAGACATTCTTTATCAATAAGCTTCTGAATTTACCCCACTTTAAAGCTTAAATCCCATATAAAACAGTCCTATGTTTTTTAAGTAATGTGTTTACTGAAAAGTTTTCCATACCTAAAATAAGTGTATTTTATTTACCTTTTTTCTTTATTTCATTTTGTATCACTAAAAAAAAATATTAACAAATTCATATGTTAATATCATATACATTTTCTTTTATTCTGGTCTTTAGGACTTAACAAAAAAGCATATCAATCTAATTCTTTTTACTTGATCTTAATTTTTTGATCAGTATAATATACTCAATTTTGTGATATTTATCACATTTTACTAATATAGAATTATAAAAATATTCATATTAGTAATCACAAATTTATAACCATAACATATAACAAGAAACAGCAAATACCGGATATCAAATCACTATGAATGCAATCAAAGCTACATGGGCATATTATGCTCAATTTAAGCAGGCTATAAAAAAAGATCTTAACCTTGCTGATCGTGCAAAAGACAGTTATACGGCACTTATGAAGCTTTCATCCAGAATTGAAGCTAAGATTAACAGCACCTTTAATGTGCTTTTCTTTGACACTCCAGGTGAGCTATGTTACTGGATTAAGGTTGCCGCTCTTATCGAAAATGATATTTTCTGTGATTATAATGACGTTCAGGAGTCCTATATGATGTCTAAAACAGATATCTATAAGCTCTCTGAATCTCCTATTCTATTTTTATCAAGGCTTACCAACTACCCTGTTAATATACTTGTAAAAGAGCTTCATGAAGCTTCAATCTCTCAGCAGCATTTTATTAACCGGCTTACCAATCAGGGTTCTCGTATTTTGTTAAAAGCATTAGAACATGTTCTTCAGATAAAATCCAAATCAGTCAATCCTTCTCTTTTTAATCTCAAAGCAGAATCCAGAAAAAAATTTATATCCTACAAGCTTGCTACAGTTGGGTGCTCAAAGAATCTTAACAAAACAATAACCTCTCTACATTACAGAACCTTAGCTGAATTCTATGGAACAGCTAATATAAAAAAGCAGCCCCGTAAAAAGAATATACCTCCATCAAAACTTATTCTTGATAAGGACTTTCTGGCCTTTACCATGCTGATGCTTTCAATGTATACCATCTGCTGCAGGATCCTTACTAACAAGAAACCATCAAGTAATCATCTTCAGCAAAGCATTGTTCCTAAAAAGCTCTCAATTATTCTTGCAATTGGAGTTTATAAGACATGTAAAAACATTATTGAGTTTTTGGACAAGCATGAGTTTAAAAGTTCAATTGTGTCAAAGAGCATGATTTTCCCAAAATTTGATGACTTTTACACTATCATTAAACTATATGTAACAGGATATGCTGAGCCTGTAGCCTGTTCTATTTGTGATACCCCATATCTTGATGTGCGTGATCCTGAAAAGTCTGGCGAGTATTTGAGCAGCATGCCCTGTCCCTGCTGTAACAGGCATGCTGAATATGAAGTAAATGATCCGCTTGAAGATGCTAGGAAAGCAGATTAGCTACAATGTTTGGAAAGGCATTTGCCTGCAGCATCATTTGTGAGGTTGCATCCTCCATAATATTAGACTGAACGAGTTTTGATGTTTCAATAGCGTAATCGGCATCGCTTATTCTTGCTCTGGCATCAGACTCGTTTTCATGCATACTTTCCTGATTTGTAATTGTACTTGTCAGGCGGTTTGACAGAGCTCCAAGTTCAGCTCTCTTTGAGTCAATAAAGGCAATATAATCATCAATTGCCCCTAAAACTGCCTGAGCATTATCAATTGAGGAGATATCAAAACTCTGGAGTGACACATTATAGCCTGAAGTTGCACTAACCCCTCCTATATGCTCCTGCATTTTTGACATGGTAAAGGAGACACTCAAATCAACCGAAATTGTTGTCTGTGCATTTGCTCCAACCTGAAGCTTAAGCTCACCTGAAGAATTTATAAGACCATTGCTGGTACCATTTAATAGCTGTGCGCCACCATAGGTTGTCTTGCAGGCTACCCTGGTAAGCTCACTGCAAAGTTCTTCGACCTCTTTTTGCATGGTATCTCTATCTGCCTGTGAATAGGTACCATTTGCACTTTGCACAGCAAGCTGTCTTATCCTCTGAAGAATAGTAAAATCCTCAGCTAAGGCATTCTCAGCAAGAGTGGCAACTGCGTCACCTTCTGAGGAATTTCTGTTACCTCTGTCAAGACAGTTGATCTGGGATGTAAACTTGTGGGAGATTTGCAGATTTGCAGGATCATCTTTAGCAGAGTTTATCGACTTTCCTGAGGATAATCGTTTTGTTGCCTCTTCGTTAAGCATTGAACAGGATCGAAAATTTCGCTGTGATGTCAGTGCTGCAACATTAGTTTGAACTGTAACGGCCATTTTTTTTCTCTCTCAATAATTGTTTATTACTGAGAAAGCAAACGTCATGCCATAAGTTATAACTTATTGTATTTAAATGTTTTTAATATCAGAATAGTTTTGCAACGGCAATTTATTGCCAGTTTCTAACCTTTTTTAAAAGCTCACCTGCAAAAGACAGGAACTCTCTTGATCCAAGCGAGGTTCTGTCATATACAAGCATCGGACAGGCTGCACCTGAGGATTCTGATATTTTAGGGTTATAGCTGATTGAGGTTCTAAACAGCAGCTCCTTAAAGGCGTTTGAAAGCTCACTACTGATCCTTTTTGATAGAGGCTGCTGTGGATCATAAAGGGTTCGCAGTATGCCTAGGAGCTGACATGAGGCCACCCCTCTCTCTTTTAAAGACAGGATCTCATCTAAAAGGGACTTCATAGAGCTTATGGCAAATACATCGCAACATACAGGAATAACTATGCCATTGCTAGCGCATATGGCATTTATGGTAATGAGGTTAAGACTTGCAGGGGTATCAATAATAATAAAATCATATTTGTCCACGATTGAGGAGAGAGCATTAAATAAAGCATCGGTCGGTCTTGGATCTTCTCTAAGCTCAGATGGAAGCGCAGTTAAATCCTCTGATGAAAGAACAACATCAAAGCCTCCTTTAGGGCATGGAATAATGCACTTATCTATAGGCACATTATCTAGAAGCGCCGTACAGATATTATGTTCAACATCCGTATACTCGTAGCCTAAAGCTACACTTGCACTTCGCTGCGGATCAAAATCCAGCAGGAGAACTTTTTTATTAACGGTTGTAAGAGCGCATGAAAGATTAACAACAGTAGTTGTCTTTGCAGTTCCACCCTTTGGATTACAAACTGAAATGATTTTGCCCATCAAATTACCTCTGTAATCTGATTGTAGTGTCTATGATTTATCTGTTCAATATATATTTGATTATTAGAAGCAAAAATGAGAGCTAAAAGTGTTGACAGCTCCTCATGGGCTGAAGCCAGTTTTTTTTCGGCGCAATTCGCCAACTTTTTATGCACTATTTCAATGCGAACATTGGCTCTAAAAAAAAATTAAAATTATTTGTTGTATATCAGTGCAGAATTCATATAATTCAAAAAAAAAATAATTCGCTTTTCTTCACATTTCAAGGAAATATACATGAAGAATCTGTCTAAAACCGTTGTAGGACTTGCCTTTTTAGGAGCTGCAACAGCATCTTACGCTTCAGCTGATGTAAACATCTGGAACTGGAGTGATTACATTGGTGAGAATACCGTTTCTGATTTTGAAAAAGCAACTGGGCTTAAAGCCAATTATGCTGTTTTTGACAGTAATGAAATGGTTGAAGCAAGACTTTTATCTGGCAAATCAGGCTTTGATGCTGTTATGATGACCAGCTATTATGTTCCAAGACTTGCAAAAGCAGGCGCTCTTCAGAAAATAGATAAAAGCAAGATCCCTAACTGGAAACAGTTAGATCCTGTAAGAATGGAAGCTTTAGCTTCAATTGATCCTGACAACAGCTATGCTTATCCATATACAGAGATCTCTGTTGGAATTGGTTATAGCACTAAAAAGATTGAAGAGATTTTTGGTAAGGATTATAAAATCAC
>JBJEWX010000132.1:0-11084 GCA_051885275.1 Succinivibrio sp.
TATAAGTTATTGATTTAATTGATATTTTAAAAATGTATGATTTTTTTTGATTATTTTTGATTTTTTTATAAAACTTAGCGCTCTGTATCAATATTCTTTCTTTTCTTTGTTCAAAAGACAGCTATGCATTGCTCTGTTTCCTATGTGCCGCCTTATCTTTAATAAAGCAAATTTTTAGTCTGAAAACAAAACTAAAGTTCAAAGAATTCGTTAAATCTTCAAATTTATCATTTTTCTAAAAAATAGCGATTTTAATAGCATAAATTGATACAATATAGCCCGCTAATACGACATGAATCTTAAGTTTTATCTATTCAGAGCATATTCTGAGGATTGCTTGTTTATTTTCAGGTTTAGCACTCTTTCTTGCATATTTTTATAGGAGCTTAGTCTTAAACATGGAATCCCTTTTACGTCCAATCAAGCGCGCTTTAATCAGCGTTTCTGATAAAGCAGGTGTTGTGGAGTTTTCAAAGGAACTTGAAAAGCGTGGTGTAGAAATCCTGTCAACTGGCGGTACAGCCAAACTGCTTGCAGACAACGGTGTTAAAGTTATTGAAGTTTCAGACTATACCAAATTCCCTGAAATGATGGATGGAAGAGTAAAAACACTTCATCCTAAGATCCACGGTGGTATCCTCGGCCGCAGAGGCGTTGATGAGAAGATCATGCAGGATCACGATATCAAACCTATTGATCTTGTGGTTGTGAACCTGTATCCATTTGTTAAGACTGTTTCAAATCCTGACTGCACTTTAGAAAACGCCATTGAGAACATTGATATCGGCGGTCCTACCATGGTCAGAGCTGCAGCTAAAAACAATCGTGATGTAGCTATTGTTGTTAGAGCAAGTGATTATGACAGAGTAATCAGTGAGATGGATAAGAACAACGGTTCATTAACCTACGATACCCGTTTTGATCTTGCCATTGCTGCCTTTGAACATACTGCAGCTTATGACAGCGCTATTGCAAACTACTTTGGTACAAAAGTTCCTGATTACGGAATTTCCGATGGCACCCCTTCATCCCTGCCACGTACTCTGAACCTTAACTTTAACAAGCTTCAGAGCATGCGCTACGGTGAAAACCCTCATCAGAAGGCTGCCTTCTATTCAGATATTGGGGCACATGATGCAGGTATTGCTACTGCCAAGCAGCTTCAGGGCAAGGAATTGTCATACAACAACATCGCTGATACAGATGCTGCAATCGAATGCGTTCGCCAGTTTGAAGAACCATGCTGTGTTATTGTAAAACATGCAAATCCATGTGGTGTTGCTTTAGGTGAGAACTTAAAGCAGGCATATGAGGATGCCTTCAACTGTGACAGCGAATCAGCTTTTGGCGGCATTATTGCCTTTAACAAGGAATTAGACAGTCAGACTGCAAAGGCAATTATCGACCGCCAGTTCTGCGAGGTTATCGTGGCTCCTAGCGTATCTGAGGAAGCTAAAGCTGAAGTTGCAAGAAAGAAGAACGTAAGACTGCTTGAAACCGGTCCTCTAGGTCAGGCTCAGGCAAGATATGACTTCAAGAGAGTCAATGGTGGTCTTTTAGTTCAGGAAGCTGATCTTGAAACAGTTAAAAAAGAAGATCTTAAAGTTGTAACTAAGAGAGCTCCTACTGCAGATGAAATGGATGAACTTTTATTTGCATGGAAGGTTTGCAAGTTCACTAAGTCTAATGCCATTGTATACACAAACCACAAGAAGACTCTGGGTATTGGCTGCGGTCAGACCAGCCGAGTATTCTCAGCTAGAATCGCATGCCTGCGAGCAGAGGATGCAAAACTGTCATTAGAGGGAGCTGCTTTGGCATCTGATGCCTTCTTCCCATTCCGCGATGGTGTTGATGCGGCTGCTGCATCTGGTATTAAGTGCATTATCCAGCCAGGTGGTTCAATCCGCGACGAGGAAGTAATTCAGGCTGCAGATGAGCACGGAATTGCTATGGTATTTACAGGAATGCGTCATTTCCGCCACTAATAGAGGAGCACTATGAAGGTTTTAGTTATTGGTAACGGCGGTCGCGAGCACGCGCTAGCCTGGAGAGCTGCAAAGTCTCCTCTGGCAGAAACCGTTTATGTGGCACCTGGTAATCCTGGTACTGCCCGCGAAGAGAAAATGATTAATGTGGATATTAGCGTAAGCGATATTCAGGGACTTGTTGATTTTGCAAAAAAGGAAAACATTGGCCTTACTATTGTAGGACCTGAGGCTCCTTTGGTTGCAGGTGTGGTAGATGCTTTTGAAAAGGCTGGTCTGACCATATTCGGACCTTCCCAGGCAGGAGCTCAGCTTGAAGGTTCAAAGTCCTTTACCAAACACTTTTTAAAGAAACACAACATTCCAACTGCAGCATATGAGGTTTTCACAAAAACCGATGATGCAGTCGCCTACATTAAAAAGATGGGGGCTCCTATCGTTATTAAGGCAGACGGTCTTGCAGCAGGAAAGGGTGTTGTTGTCGCCATGACTGAACAGGAAGCTGTTGATGCAGTTCACAGCATGCTAGATGAACATCAGTTTGGTGATGCATCTGCTTGTGTTGTTATAGAAGAGTTCATGGAAGGTGAAGAGGCTTCATTTATCGTAATGTCTGACACCATAAATGCACTCCCTATGGCTACCTCTCAGGATCACAAGAGAGTGGGCGATGGTGACACCGGACCAAACACAGGCGGTATGGGAGCATACTCACCTGCACCTGTTGTAACTGAGGAAGTTTACAAGAGGGTTATGGATGAAATTATCAACCCAACACTTGCAGGCATGAAAGAAGATGGTATCCCTTACAGAGGATTCCTCTACGCTGGACTTATGATTGACAAAAATGGTGCTCCACGTGTAGTTGAGTTTAACTGTCGCTTTGGCGATCCAGAAACACAGCCAATCATGCTTCGCATGCAGTCAGATCTTGTTGAACTGTGCCTTAAAGCCTGCAAGGATGGCGGACTTAAAGATGCTGATATTCAGTATGACCAAAGACCTGCTATTGGTATTGTGCTTGCAGCAGAAGGCTATCCATCTTCCCCTCGCAAGGGTGACGTGATTACAGGTCTTGATATAAAGACAGATGATTCCCTAAAAGTCTTTGAGGCGGGTACCAAAATGTCAGGCAATGACGTTGTAACCTCAGGCGGCCGCGTTCTTTGCGTGACAGCTCTAGGTGATACAGTTGCTGATGCACGCAAGAAGGCCTACGATCACATCAAGAACATCCACTTTGACGGTATGTTCTATCGCAATGACATAGCCTGGCGCGCTCTGGAAAGAGAAAAGCACTAATATTTGGAGTTAATACTCTTAAGGAGAGGTTAGGTGATTGAGGAAATAATAAACCAGTTAATTCTGTTTAGTGTTACCTTTATTGCCAACCTCTTTGCCAGCGTTTCAGGTGGTGGTGCCGGTTTCATACAGTTTCCTCTGCTTATTTTATTAGGTCTGCCTTTTGCCACAGCTTTAGGTACCCATAAAGTTGCAGTGGTTTTTCTTGGGATCGGGGCCATGTCCAAAAAAGGCTTTAACAGATCATTTGCCTTTGATAGATCAGTGAGCCTTATCATGCTGCTTGCAGGCTGTCCAGCAGTTGTTGCAGGCTCAGTAATTATCATCTCCGTACCATCAGCGATAGCACAGATAATCCTTGGCTTTATCACCATTTCCTCTGGAATATATACTTTTTTTAAAAAGGGCTTTGGCTCTGCTGATATTGAACAGCGCTCTTTAACAAGAACTCTGCTTGGCACTCTCTGTATTATTCTGATTGGAATGTTTTCAGGCTCTCTTTCATCTGGAGCAGGTCTCTTTGCAACGCTGACTTTAGTTGGTGTATTCGGTCTTGAGATGAAAAAGGCAATCATGCATACCATGATTTTTGTAGCAACTATCTGGAATGGAGTGGGGGCAATTACGGTTGGTGCCCTGACATCTATCCACTGGCAGTGGATCCCAGCCATGATAGTAGCAGCCTTTGCAGGAGCCTTCCTTGGCACTTCTCTGCTTGTAAAAATGCCTGTTTCTAAAGTGAAGATGATTTTTTCGCTGGTGTCGGTATTAAGTGGAGTGATCCTGATTATCGAAGGATCCTGCAAATAACTTTGCAGGAACTCTTATAATTACAATTCCTCAGAAAGACCTATATTGCTTATCCCATCGTTAAAACCTAACTTATACAGTTTCTCTGCAAGCTCAACTCCTCTTTTGGATTTTGAAACAAGCTCTAAAACTTCAACCTGAAAATTAACCTCAGCATCAACCTGAGGCATTTCTCTTAGAGTTTCGTCGTCGTATTCTTCTAAAGAGTCCTGCTCTATCTTGCGAATTACCCCGCCTAATGAGGTCATTGAAGCCACTTTTGCATCATCCCCATTTTTCTCAGTTATAGCATTAGCTGATGCTAAAAGAGCAATGCTTGCATCTAAGGAGAACCAGTCACCAATTGAGAGCTCATCATCAGGCTTGTCATCACTTACCATAAATGGCTCGATTCTTTCAAATTCCTTCGCAAGATCAATGTGATTGTACTTGTCTTTGTGAAACTCCCACATTTTGTCAAGCAGATCCTTAAAGGCTTTTTTACCACCATTAACCTGATTGACATCGCACCATAGAGCATAATTAGGATACATTCTCTGCGCAAGCGTGAGTGCAAACAGACTCTGCCTCCATGGAGACAATTTCGTTAATATCTCGTAAAATTTTTGGCCAAAAATCATGAGTTACCTCAAATTGTGGAAAATTTACGGCACAAATATGATTAATAAAAGCTATTAAGCCTTATTTTATATAGTATACTAAGACTGATAATTTATAAAAACAAAAAATTTATAGCCAATGTCTTAACTACCGCTAAAAATCATTACAGCTAGCAAAAAACTACGCTGCAGTTTTTTATTGCCGTAGATGAGGTATTTTTTTTTAATTTTTGTGACTTGGCTGAAGTTGGTACAATGATTTCTGAAGATTACATATCAAAAGAAGCGATTGGCGCGACATCTTGGAAAGGACCAATCTCTTCAAGACACACAAAAGCTATTCTGGCAACTTTTGTTCTGGCTTTATCTTTATCGCTGGTAACTAACAAAAGTTTTTACGTATCAAATGATGACACTGAAAGTGCCGATTCAAATATTTTTTCGTACTCTCAGGTTGGAAGTTCCACCTTTGACGAATCAGAGCCTTTAGCCTCCGCCTTTACAACAGCTAAAGATAAAGAGACGATGGAGAACTATGACGATTCTCTGTCAGAGGCCGATCTTATTGATTCAGACGCTCAGCTAGACAAAGAGGTTTCAGCCCTTGCAAAGCAGGTAGACAAGGATCATTCAGCACAGCTTGAGGCAAAATGGGTAACAGAAAGCGTTCAGAAAGGTGACAGCATCTCCTCATTGTTTGAAGATCTAAACATTCCAGCTTCAACACTCATGGCTATTCTTAACACAGATAAGGCTCAGAGTAAAAAGATACATTCTCTTAAAATCGGTGAAAACCTGTCATTTTTAGTGGATGGAAGCGGTGAGCTTCTTGTTTTCATCAAACCTATTTCTGATAGGGAACAGCTTCGCTACTACAAGGCAGACAAATCTGGAAAGTATGCCTTTGTCAGAGAGAAGATTGGCGCCTATGATATGGATGATGATGCCACAAACCAGGCTAAACTTATTGCATCCAAACAGCCAGAAAAGACCGTTTCTGAAGAGCCAAAGGTTCAAACACCTGCTTCTGATGAGGTAAAAGAAATCTCTTCAGAAAATCGCGGAAGACTGGTACTTGTAACTATCAATAAGGGAGAGAATTTCTCCGAGGCTGCAAACAGAGCCGGTATCACCTATTCTGAAATTAACCGCATCCTGCAGATGTTCAAGGGCAAGATTCAGTTCTCCAGAAATATCCGTGAAGGTGATACTATGAGAGTTCTGTTCTCTGACTCTCACGGTAAGGGAAAGATCTG
The DNA here is from genome assembly GCA_051885275.1 of Succinivibrio sp. GTDB lineage: Bacteria > Pseudomonadota > Gammaproteobacteria > Enterobacterales > Succinivibrionaceae > Succinivibrio. The sequence continues at coordinate 5,956 of JBJEWX010000132.1, forward strand.
TGCGGTTGAATTTAATCTTTCACGAGGCGGAAAAATTGCCAGCTACCTTAACAGCGCAGATGGCAAATACTACGATGAGAGAGGCATCAGAGGCTCTCATGGCGGTTCGGCATTTGCAAGATTCCCATTCCACTCCCGCGTTCGTGTAACTTCACAGTTCAATCCAAGCAGACGCCATCCTGTTACAGGAAAAGTAAGACCTCATAATGGCGTTGACTTTGGTCTTCCTGTAGGTACCATAATCACTGCTCCTGCCGATGGTGTGGTAGACAAAGCAACATTCTCGCGCTCAGCCGGTTACTACATCGTGGTAAGACATTCAGGTGCAGTTTCAACTGTTTATATGCACCTGTCAAAACTTTCAGTAAAACCAGGACAGAGAGTTAAACAGGGAACTCCTATTGCCCGTTCAGGTAATACCGGTATTTCAACCGGACCACACCTACACTATGAGGTTCGTATTGGAGGCCGTGCAGTAAACCCTCTGCGAGTAAAACTTAATAACGGCAGAGATGAACTAAATCATAAGGAACGTAAAGCTTTCCAGGCTTCTGTCAGAAAATACAAAAAAGAGCTTTATCAGAACTCTCTGATGGCTAAACTCTAAAAAACGTTTATTTGCCACTTAACTTAAGTGGCAAATTCATGAAAATCTTCCGCTTTCCTTCTCATATTTTGATATCTGTAACATTTACTATATGATTTATATGATAATTTGTATCTAAAATACAAAAAGATAAGGGGGTTTTTATGACAAAAACTGATTTTGGAAAATCTTTCAACACCAAGCTGCAGAAAGTTGATGAGAGATACAAATGGATCAATGACATGATTAAAGCCCGTCAGGAGCTTGTCCTTATGTATATGAAGATCCTGAATGTTTCCTTATCTAGAAGCTCAAATCAGAATGATGTCTGCTATCCGTCATATGAGGATGTTACTAGTTTCTGCAATCATCTGATTGATTACATTTCCCATGGCCATTTTGATCTCTATCCAAAAATTATTGAGCTTATGGAAAATGCCTCAGGACGCTCTTTATCTATTGCAAACCGTACAATGCCAAAGATTTCTCAGACTACTGAATATCTGATGAAATTTACTGACAAGTACGCTGAAGATCTAAATGAGAGCAAGATGAGAACTCTGCAGGATGATCTTGCAAATGCAGGTAAATGTCTTGAGATAAGATTCAAAAACGAGGACAGACTAGTAATTGCCCTGCGCCTTGTTCACTCCCTTGTATCGGAAGGATGAGTTGTATCAGACAAGTCTGAACAGATCGGTAACCCTTGATACAGGAATAACCTGTGCACCTTCTATATTTTTCCTTGGGGCATTGTCAGCAGGAACTATTATTCGGACAAAGCCCTGCTTTACCGCTTCTAATATTCTCTCCTGTCCATAAGGAACAGGTCTGACCTCTCCGGTAAGGCCTATCTCTCCAAAGGCTATTGTCCCCTTATCTATAGGTGCACTCTTATATGAGGATATTAGAGCTAATGTGAGGGGCACATCCGATGAGGTATCTTCAACCTTAACTCCTCCTACAACATTTACAAATACATCCTGATTACCAAGAGAAAATTCTGCATGTCTGTGAAGAACTGACAGCAGCATTGATAATCTGTTCTGATCGGTACCTAAAGAAAGACGTCTTGGATTTGAGAGAATACTCTCATCTACTAAGGCCTGCAGCTCAACAAGTAAAGGTCTGGTTCCCTCCCAGGTTACCATGGCAAGAGAGCCAGGAGCCACATTCTGCTGACGGTTCAGAAAAATTGCAGAAGGATTTTTTACTTCTTTTAATCCAGTATCTGTCATGGCAAACACGCCAATTTCATTGACAGCTCCGAAACGGTTTTTCTGACAGCGCAGGGTTCTATAACGCATATCAGTGCCGGCCTCAAGCAGAACCGAGCAGTCAACACAGTGCTCAAGAATTTTAGGGCCAGCCAAAGTTCCGTCTTTGGTCACATGCCCTACCATAAAATCTGCAATACCTGTTCTCTTGGCAAACTGTGTCAGTGCAGCAGCCCCCTCACGAACCTGACTTACCGATCCTGGAGCAGACTCAATCCCTAAGACATGCATTACCTGTATTGAGTCTACTATCAGTACCTCAGGTTTTTCCTCTGTTGCCATCTTGCAGATAGTATCTATTGAGGTCTCAGCTGCTATTCTGATATTTGTGGCATCAATCTGCAGTCTAGAGGCACGTATGGCAACCTGCTCTAAAGACTCCTCTCCTGTAACATACAGGATCCTGTGATCCAGACAGAGTTTTCCTATGGTCTGCAAAAGCAACGTGGATTTGCCTGCTCCTGGATTTCCACCAATAAGAACGACCGATCCTGCAACAATACCACCTCCTAAAACCCTGTCAAATTCAGAATATCCTGAGGATATTCTTGGACGGTTTTTAAGTGATACTGATGATAAGGAGCAAACTCCACTGCCGGCACTTCCAGCAAAACCTGACAGTGCTCTTGCAGCGGCTAATGCGCCTGCATTTGGCGCTGTCTGCTCTATCGTTTCACTTATGGTTCCTGCCTCTTTGCACTCAGAACAGATACCCTGCCATCTTGGATATTTTGCTCCGCATGCAGAGCAGATATAAACACTTTTGCTTTTTGCCATACACTCAAAAGCCTTTATGAATTAAGTTTTAACAAAAGCGCCACAGCTGCAAGATCACAGTGGTTGATTGCAAATGGAGCTGTCTTTTGCACAAGTGGCTTTGCATGATAGGCAATGCCTAAAGAGGCAACCTCAATCATCTTAAGATCATTTGCTCCATCACCTAAAACTATAATCTGTGATTTATCAACTTCAGCTTTTTTCTGCAGCTCAAGTACCCCTTCTCTTTTTACTTCTGCATCAACTATTCTTTTGTCAACTCTGCCTGTCAGGCATCCGTCTTTAATTTCAAGCGAATTAGCACACACCATATCAAGATTGTACTTTTTCTCAAGCACACAGATTAACTGCTCAAAACCGCCAGAACAGATACCTTTAACCCAGCCTGCCTCGCTGACGGTCTGCATCAGAATATCGAGGCCGTCAGTCTCTTTCATTATGCTTTTTACGTCCTCTATTACAGAGGCGCTACCACCTTCCAGCATTGCAACTCTTTTGGTAAGCGACTGAGCAAAATCAAGTCCTCCATGCATGGCCTGTGAGGTTATTTGAGCAACTTTTTCAAAAACTCCAAGCCGTCTTGCTATCTCATCAATTCCTTCAATCTGCACAGACGTCATGTCCATATCAAGACAGATTTCACCTTTTTGATTTAGGGTTGGGAAAAAGTCATTGGCAAATACATCAAAATCAAAATCAGCGCCATTGTGCTTGCAAAGCTCATGAGCCTTGTCATTATCAGTCTCAAATAGAGCTCCAACATGACCAGACAACTCCCCTTCCTTTATTTTTTTAAGACTAAGGCCGGTTGCATCCTGTACTTTTTTTGCTGCCTCGTTTACATCAAAGTCTTTACTCTTTTTAACTATATATACAAAACTCATATTATTTTCCTAATAGATTTAAGATATTCTGCTCAACTGTGCGTTCAACATCATTAACTTCAAGCCTAAAAAGCCTGCCCAGACTCTCATACTCTTTTTTTATCTGCTGTTCGTCATATGCAGCATTATGCTTATAGTCAGCATCCGTCTCAAGTACGATTTTATCAGATCCGACTCTCAAGAGAACCGATGAGAGCTTTGGGCTGATATTTAAAATATGATGTCCCACACTTAATAGAAATCCCAGATCAAGATACTCTTTTGCAAGCTCATATGAGAAAGTGAAATTGTGAATTATTCCCCTGACACTTCCTCTGTACCTCTTTAAAAGAGATAAAAGCTGACCATGGGCTCCTCTAATATGCAGATTTAATGGCAGATTATATGTTTTGGCAACGCTAAGATGCCTGTCTAAAAGCTCTATCTGTTTGTCTAGAGGATAATCTGTTTTAAGATCAAGTCCGCACTCGCCTATTCCTGCTATCAGCTTTTGTTCTGCAAGCTTGCAAAGCCTGCTCTCCTCAAAGCTTTCTGTTGCAGCATATAGGGGATGGACTCCTGCAAAAACAGGATAAGAAATGTCTTGCGAGCTTAAAACCTTTATGGTGTTTTCGCTCTCACTGAGAGTACAGGAATTGCATAAAAGTACAATTCCTCTCTCATGCGCACGGCAGATCAGAGCTTTAGGATCTGGAAAAAGCCCTACATGAACGTGCGCATCATATAGCATCAGTGCTCTCTTGTAGCAGAGAACTTAACCTTTGGATAGCGCTCCATGTTAAGGTTTAAGTTTACGCCAGAGGTAGCAAGGAAAGTTAGGTTGTCACCGCCATCTTTTGCAATAGACTGTGGAACCTTGTCCTGTATCTCCTTTAGGGCCTTAGGATCATCACTTGAGAGCCATCTTGCTGTAGTTACTGCCACACTTTCGTATTTTGCATCTACGTTGTACTCATGCTTAAGTCTTGATACAACCACATCAAACTGAAGCACTCCCACAGCTCCTACAATCAGATCATTGTTGATAATTGGTCTGAAAACCTGCACTGCACCTTCTTCAGATAACTGCATTAGACCTTTTTGCAACTGCTTCTGCTTTAGAGGATCATTTAAATGAATTCGTCTGAACAGCTCCGGGGCAAAGTTTGGAATACCGTTAAAATGAAGGCTCTCACCTTCTGTAAAGGTATCTCCTATTCCCATGGTTCCATGATTGTGCAGACCTATGATATCTCCTGCAACTGCAAGTTGTGCCTGCTCACGCTCACCTGCCATGAAGGTTACCGCATCTGATACAATCATCTCACGGCCAAGTCTGACATTGTACAGTTTCATACCTTTGCGGTATGAGCCAGAGACAATTCGCATAAAGGCAATTCTGTCATGATGTTTAGGATCCATGTTAGCCTGGATCTTAAAGATAAACCCTGTCAGCTTGTCCTCTGATGCCACCACTTCTCTTTCATCAGCCACTCGTGATAATGGAGATGGAGCCCATTGGGTAAGCCCATCTAACATGCAGTCAACACCAAAATTTCCAAGTGCTGTTCCAAAGAATACCGGTGTAAGCTTACCCTCATTAAACAGTTCCAGATCAAACTCGTT
>JBJEWX010000133.1:0-2419 GCA_051885275.1 Succinivibrio sp.
GCAGGTCTAGACAAGGTGTACAGGGCAATTTTGCCTAAACTTCCATCTAGACTTGAGGAATGCGAAGGCAATATCAGCAGAATTATCAAACTAACGGAGAAACTTATGAATGATCCTATCGAAGTAAATGAAGAGAAGAATTCTCAGAAACCACAGAACAGCAAACTTGAGGTTTCCGGGAAAAAGAAGAGTTCAACCGCAACCATCTTTATTTCAGCAATTTGCGTGGTAATCGTATTAGCATGTCTGGTACCAGTATTTTTAGGATCAAACATCATTGACAGGATTTTTGGCTCAAAGGGTAATGAACAGACTACCCCTGCAGCTGTTGAGGTTAAGAATAATCAAGGCTTAGGTCTTGGCTTTGGCGATGAAAAGAATGATGCTCCTTTATCTGTATCAGCAGGAGCTGTAAATGATATCAGTGCAACTGGTCCAAAAGGTGATGCGAAGACTGCCGTAGAGGATGAGGGGAAGCTCCTGCCTTCTGTAGAAAGTGGCATAGAGGTACAGTCTGACAGATCAACTACCAAAAATTCTGTAACATTAGAAGGAGACACTTTAGATAAGATTGAAAAACATGGGGCTGATGAAAAATCAGAAGATCCCAGGCGAGGATTGGCAGGATCTGTAGCAAAGAACAATTCAGTAGAGAACTCAAAGGACAGCAAAGAGGAAAAAGCAGAGGCGGAAAAAAACACCAAGGTTTCTGAAATTCCGGTTCTCACTCGAGCTGACAGTGTTCTGTACAAAGATAAGATTGCCAAGGAAGATGCAGATACTGTAGCTAAAAAAATACAGGATGAGCAGCTTATTGCAAAACTCAAGGCTGATCAGGAAGCTCTGATAAAAGCCCAGGCAGATGCGCTTGCTAAGAATCAGGTTAAAGAGAGTGCCAAAGAAGAGAAAAACGAGCAGTCTCCTGCAAATGACAAAACTGAGGTAAAGGCAAGCGCACCTGAGAAGAACAGCAAAAAAATCAAGGCCAAAGCTTTGGTTAAGACTGTTCCAGTACCAGGAGACCACAATGAGTTACTGTCAAAAAACTCTAAGCATTACACTCTTCAGGTACAGGCAGGAAGAAATAAAGCTCCACTACTGCGTGTAGCAGATTATGTGGACGGCAGATACTGGATATATACCACCAAGAGAGACGGTGCTCCCTGGTATGTGCTGATAATGGGCGATTTTTTAACTGCAAAAGAGGCACAGGCAAAGGCAGCAATTCTGCCAGCAAATATAAGAAAAGCTGGTCCATTTGCAAAATCTTTTGCAAGGGTTCAATCAGAAATGAGATTAGAGTAACGTGAAGACTAAGAATTTTTTAATTGCAGGCTCTATTCTGTCTGCTGATCTTTTAAATCTTGAAAGTGATGTCAGAGAGGCTTTAGAGGATGGCGTTGATATTATCCATTTTGATGTAATGGATTATCATTTTGTTCCGAATATGACATTTGGTCCGGCATTTTTAGGTGCCATGAAAAAGAAATTCCCAGATGCAATATTTGATGTTCATCTGATGGTATCACCTGTATCAGAGAATATCATTGATGACTACGCAAAGGCTGGAGCTTCCTGGATTTCTTTTCATCCTGAAGCATGCGTGCATACTGAGAGAATGCTTACATATATTAAGGATAAGGGTATAAAAGCCGGAGTAGCTCTAAATCCTGCAACTCCTCCTCAGCTTTTAAGATATCTGTGGGATAAGCTTGATTTCGTTTTGGTCATGACTGTAAATCCTGGTTTTGGCGGTCAGAAAACGCTGCCTGCAACCCTGATTAAGGTGGCAGACGTTAAAAAGATGGCAAAGGATGATGGCTATGACATTACTGTTGAAGTAGACGGTGGTGTGAAGGATAGCAATATCAAACATATAGCCTCCTTTGGAGCAGATGTTTTTGTTGTAGGCTCAGCCTTCTTTGGAGCATCAGATAAAAAGGTTGCCCTTGAGGCATTGCATAAAGCATTAGAAGCATGAGTCATAAGCTTATAAAAAAGCCAGAGGCAATTCTCTTTGATCTTGATGGAACTCTGGCTGATACCATTGTTCAGCTTGCAAAGGCAGCCTCTGCAAGCGCCTTAGAATTAGGTGTTACTCCACCTGATATAGAAACTACCAAGAACTATGTGGGAAACGGGGTTAACCTGCTTCTAACAAGAGTACTGCTTGGAAGATTTGATGTTTCAGTCAAAGATATTGCCTCTGAGGATTTAAAAAGGGCAAGATCAGTATTTGACAAGGTATACACCAAAGGTCTCTCCCAGGATTTTAAGCTTTATGCCGGGGTAAAAGAAGGAATTTCATATTTTCATTCCCTTGGAATAAAGCTTGCTGTAGTAACTAATAAACCACAGATATTTGCAGTTCCCCTCATTGAACATATGGGTCTTAGCTCTTATTTTGATTATATTTTAG
>JBJEWX010000134.1:0-2419 GCA_051885275.1 Succinivibrio sp.
CAGATGAGATTGAACTTACATTTGAACTTGATGATGAGGCAACCAAAGTTATCTGCTGTGCTAAATACAGAAGACTTACAGAGGATAAGAAGGCAAGTCTTGTTCTTGACGGAGAGGAATTAAAGCTTATATCTGTAAAGCTGGATGGTATTGCCTGCAAATACAAGGCAAGTTCGGATAAACTTGAGATTTCAAATGTTCCAGATGAGTTTGAGTTGACAGTTGAAAATGTAATCAATCCAACTGAGAACACCTCTTTAATGGGACTTTACAAATCAGATGGAGCCTTCTGTACTCAATGTGAGCCTCAGGGCTTTAGAAGGATCACTTATTTTCTGGACAGATCGGATGTACTGGCCAAATATAAGGTAACCATTATTGGTCCTGAATACGGCTGCGGAGTACTGCTTTCAAACGGTAATCTTGTGGAAGAGGGCACCAGAAAAGGTAGAGCCTATGCGGTATGGGAAGATCCTTATCCAAAACCATCCTACCTTTTTGCCCTGGTTGCCGGATCATTTGATATTGTTTCAGATACCTATATAACCAAATCCGGCAGAAAAGTTGATCTTAAGCTTTATGTGGACAGGGGGGCCTACAGTCGTGGACTTTGGGCTATGGAATCAATAAAAGAGTCCATGCGCTGGGATGAGAGTCGTTTTGGACTTGAATATGATCTTGATAACTTCAAAGTTGTAGCAGTTGATTTCTTCAATTTTGGAGCTATGGAAAACAAGAGCCTTAATGTTTTCAACTCTGTTTATGTCATGGTTGATCCTGCAACTGCAACTGACACGGCTTTTTATAATGTTCAGAGTGTAATAGGTCATGAGTACTTCCATAACTACACAGGTGACAGAGTAACCTTAAGAGACTGGTTTGAGCTCTCACTAAAAGAGAGTCTTACTGTCTTTAGAGATCAGGAATTCAGTTCCGATGTGGCAAGCAGACCTCTTACAAGACTTCATTCCATAAACGTGATTAGAGGTCCTCAGTTTGCCGAGGACGCATCTCCTATGGCTCATCCTGTACGACCTGAAGAAGTTATGGAGATGAATAACTTCTACACTGTAACCATCTATGATAAGGGAGCGGAGATTATCCGCATGATCCACACCTTAATAGGCGAGGTAAGATTCAGAGAAGCCTTAAGAACCTATCTTTCAAGATTTGACGGTCAGGCTGTAACCATTGAGGATTTCCTGTCCTGTATGGAGGAGGTTGGAGAGGTTGATCTTACTCAGTTTAGGCGCTGGTATACACAGGCAGGTACCCCTAATGTTAAGGCTAAATGGCACTATGACAGCATTGAAGGTCGTCTGCATCTTGAGCTGTCTCAGTTTACAAAGCCTACAAAAAATCAGAGCGAGAAGCTTCCGTTCTTTATGCCGATACGTCTGTCCTTCATAGACAAAAGCGGTCAGAAGGTTCATCCTGCTGAACTTAATGCAGATGGCTATATTATTTTTAAAGAGGAAAAGCAGGAGTATACCTTTACCTTAGGGGAGGACTGTCTGCCGGTTTTATTAAGAGATTTCTCTGCTCCTGTAAAACTTGATGCCCCATATACAGATCATGATCTATTGCATATGATCTCCTATTGTGATGACACCTTCATCAAGGTTGACAGCGCACAGACCATGCAGAAACGCTATGTGCATGACAATCTTTTAAAGGCCAAGTCACATGCTCCTATGCCAGAGCCTTCTATGCTGATAAACTCATACAAGGCACTGCTTGAGGGAGTTGATAAAAATACAGATCTTCTGCTTTTAAATGAAACATTAAAGATTATGTCAGTATCATCCCTTATGGAAACCTTTGAGGATAATATTGATATTGATGCAATCGCCTATGCTCATGATGAGCTTGAGAAGAAGGTTGCAAGCGCCCTAAAAGAACAGTTTGTCAATATCTACGGACGCATCAGAGCAAAAAGTGATGAGTACAGTGTTCTTGACATGGCAAGAAGAGCAATCAGAAATTCTGCTCTTCATATGATTGTTCTTTCACTGTGTGACAAGGGAGAGAGTGCAAAGGCATCAACACTTGTAAAAGAGCATTATAAGACCTCAAAGAACATGACAGACAGACTTTGTGCTTTAACTGATGCTGTCCATCAGTCTTTAGAATGCAAAGAGGAGCTTCTAAAGAAATTCGAAAGCGAGTATTCAAAGGATGCGCTGGCCTTTGACAATTACTTTAGAGTTCAGGCAACAGTGCCTTGCAGTGAAGCTATAAAAAACGTAAGGGCACTTATGAAGCATAAGGCATATGATGGTAACAATCCAAACCGAGTAAGAGCTCTGCCTGGTGCTTTATCTTTGTCTAATCCTGTTGCTCTGCATGATCTTAGCGGAGAGGGTTATGAACTTTTATGTCAGGAGATTAAGAGACTTAACAGCGTAAATGCCAGTGT
>JBJEWX010000135.1:0-2415 GCA_051885275.1 Succinivibrio sp.
TCAAAGGTCTGAGCATCGCGCTCTGAACCTAGAGTACAAGTACCGATAGACTGAGTCTCACCACGAGTGAAAAGTGCTGAACCGTGAACTCTTGGAAGAATTCCTGTTGCAATTGTGATAGGACGGATCATACGTAAGGTACGGCCGTCGATTCTCTTCTCACCAGAGAGAATGCGTTCTCTTACAATGTTACGCTCAAGCTCAAAGAAGATCTTGGCAATATCATTATCCTTCTCCGCCCACTCTTCCTTTTGAGCCTTAATCTTTTCAGCGGTGTTCTTTTGGATCTCTTCTAATTTGTTCTGACGCTCAAGCTTGTCTACAATTCTAAAGGCATCACCAACAGCCTCAGAGGCATCAGCCTTGATTGCATCAATTAATGCTGTATCTTCCTCTGGCTTTACCCAGTCCCATACAGGACGGTTTACCTGTTTTGCAAACTCTTCAATCTCTTTAATTACTGCCTGCTGCTGCTCATGACCAAACATCACGGCACCTAACATGGTTGCCTCTGGCAGACAGTTTGCCTCAGACTCAACCATTACCACAGCCTTTTGAGAACCTGCTACAACCAGATCAAGATCTGACACCTTTAACTCTGAAGTTAATGGGTTTAATACATACTGTCCATCAATGAAGCCTACTCTTGCGGCACCTAAAGGTCCGTTCCAAGGAAGACCTGAGGTTGCCAGAGCTGCAGATGCTGCAATGATAGAGATAATATCTGTTGGTATTTCAGGATTTGCAGACATTACAGTTACTACAACCTGAACTTCATTTACGAAACCATCTGGGAACAGTGGGCGTAAAGGACGGTCAATCAGACGGGAGATTAAAGTCTCGCCTTCTGTTGCTCTGCCTTCACGACGGAAAAAACTTACTGGGATCTTACCTGCAGCGTATGAACGCTCCTGATAATTTACGGTAAGAGGAAAGAAATCACGACCTGCTACTTCTTCTTTGCGGTTGCATACAACAGTAGCAAAAACTGTTGTATCATCCATAGATGCCATTACGGCTGAGTCTGTCTGACGACCAATTGCACCTGTCTCTAATGTTACTGTGTGACGACCATATTTAAAGGTGCGAACTATTGGTTTTAAATTCATTAGTACTTCTCCGTTACATCCCACTATAATTGCCTCTTTTCGTGGGATTCATAAAATTTGGGCGGCAATCAAGCCGCCCGAGCCAGACGCTATAATTAGCGACGGAGCTTTAACTTCTCAACGATAGCGCTGTAACGGCTAACGTCAGAAGACTTTAAGTAGTCGAGCAATTTACGACGCTGAGCAACTAAACGCAGTAATCCACGACGGCTGTGGTGATCCTTCTTGTGAGCCTCAAAATGTGGCTGAAGATCAGCGATTCTTGCGGTTAATAATGCAATCTGAACCTCTGGATAACCGGTGTCCTGTGGGTTACGACCAAACTCTGCTACGATTTTTGCCTTGTCAGCTACTGTTAACATATAAATGCTCCTTTGTGATAAATAAACATTAACAGCTTTCAGACCGATCACAAACTCAGTTGAAAGCGTGCTAATTTTAGCATAATTTTTTTAGCTTTATGTGCAGTTATAAAAAAAAGCGAATGTTTTGTTAAGAATTGAGAATTAGGGCAGTTTTTACAGTCAAAACTGCCACTAACTCATTGCTGGTTTGATTTATCTTCCAATATTTGAGGCTATCTTGATAATTGTATCTGTATAAAAATCTCCCATTGACTGCTCATTTACAGTTCCTGAGAGCAGCTGATATGCTCTTTTTACAGAATGATAGCCCTGCCTATCTGGCTGCTGACAGATTACAAACTTGAAGATCCCTGCCCTAACCATCTCAATATTTGTATATATATCATCAAAAGCTATTCCAATGATATCTCTTCTTCCGGTGGCAATGATTGCTGCACCTACGCCCTGAACACCTGCGCCTGTTACATAGACACAGTTGATGTCCTTGTGCATATTTAAATACTCTGAGGTTTTAATCTGAGCCTTGATATCCGAGTCATCCGACTCTATCTGAGCCTGTATGTTATAATTAACCTTTAGCGCCTTTAACTCTTCTTCAAAGCCTTCTATTCTTTTTCTGTGCCCCTGCATCAGATGTGATCCGGTAACTACCAGTATGTTGAGCTTGTCTTCTCTAGCTATAAGAGAAAGTAAACCTGCACAGGTTCTTCCAGCTTTAACATAGTCTGATCCAACATAGCAGATTCTGTCACAGTCGGATACATCAGAGTTCACCAGTATTACCTTGATACCAAGACTCTGACACTCCTTAATCTTGTCTGCCACAGCTTTAGTATCAACTGTTGCAAGACAAAGAGCAAGACAACCTTTGTTCCTTAATTCATCACTTGCCTTTAAGTGAGCAGCCTCATCATATCCTTGTATTTTATGAAGGATAACCT
>JBJEWX010000136.1:0-2408 GCA_051885275.1 Succinivibrio sp.
AAACTGGCTAATTGTCTTAACCTTTTTTTCTACATTATCAGGACGAAGACTTCTTGAATACAGAATAATAAGGGAATTTGCCACTGCGGATGCGGCTAGTAAATAAGCGTCCGGGTAAACATCAATTGTTGAGTGTGAAGACGCAACAATCATAAACTGTGCTCCCATAATAGACACGCAGGCAAATACCACATAAATTGCAATTGCCCCGATTCCCTTATATCTGTAAACAGTTGTTGAAGTAAAAAAAAGAGTTAAAAGAATCATCAGTGCACATAGAAAAACAAACCAGGATAAAATCTGAATATTTGAACCTACTGCCACATATATACCGAAGGTTCCGCTTACAGCTGCACTAAGTGTCACTAACGCCATGCTTTTTCTTTTCTGTGTAAGAGAAAACTCTCCAATCATAATAGGAGATGAGATCCCATTTAGCTTGTCTGCTTTATGCTTTTTATAGGCTCTAGAATAGTCAATTGAAAAGTTGCATAAGGACTGAATTGCACAGCCACAGATTAGAATACACAGAGCAACAGATACTGACCTTAAGGAACATACTCCATAGTAAAAGCCTAAAGAACAGCCTAAAAGGCAGTTTGTAAAGGCAAAGAGAACGGTCACTGATTTAATATTATATAATCTGTTCTTATTCATCACTTTTATACCATCATCCAAACATCCACATTGTAAATGAATATTCCTCTTCTGAGTGTAACCTACACTGTTTTTTCAAAAATTTAATAAAAAGCTAACCTTGCATTGTATAATCAAGCCTACTGATATTTACCGGAGATAAGCATGCTTTTAGATAATCCAGCATTGCGCGCATTAAAGAATAATTTTGAAAAAGAAAAAGTAAAAAAAGAAGGTTTTGTTAAAAGTACCGATAGAGGTTTTGGCTTTTTAGAAGTAGATAAAGATTCTTTTTTTATTACTCCAAACGACATGAAAAATGTTGTCAATGGAGACAGAATCAGAGCTGTGATTGAATCAGATGGAGAAGACAAAACCCATGCAGTTCCTGAAAAGCTAGTAGAAGCCTATCTGAAAAGATTTGTAGGTAGAGTGATCTTTATTTCCGGGAAACTGAATATTATTCCAGATCACCCAAACATCAATGTCATGATCCAGTGTGATGACCGTCGAACTGACAAAAAGACTCCCCTTACAAATGGAGATTGGGTTATCTGCAATCTGACTGAGCATGCTCTTGAAAAAAGATTCTTTAGAGCTTCGGTGGATGAGCTTATCTGCAAAAAGGATGAACCAAAGGCTCCTTGGCTTGTAAGTTTAAGGCGCTACGATCTTCCAACTTCAGAGCCTGCAGATGAGGAATTTGTTTTTGCCGAGCAGGAACTTCAGAGGCAGGATCTAACCTCAATTCCATTTGTAACTATTGACTCAGCGCATACTGAAGATATGGATGATGCGCTTTACATTGAGAAAACAGATTTTGGTTACAGTCTCTATGTGGCCATTGCAGATCCAACAGGCTACATTACAGAGGAATCACATCTAAACCAGATTGCTTCTCATCGCGGTTTCTCTATTTATCTGCCAGGACGCGATATTCCAATGCTACCTAGAATTCTGTCTGAAAACCTCTGCTCTTTAAGAGCAGGAGAAGTCAGACCTGCACTAGTGGGAATAATCGCTGTAACTGAGGATGGAGAGGTTCTAAAGGACAGAACTCGTTTTGAGATTGCAAACATCAAGTCTCACGGAAAACTCGTATATAACGAGGTCTCAGATTATCTTGAAAAGAAAGATAACGCCCAGTTTACCCCAACTGACCAGATTAAGGATATCCTAAATCTCCTTGTTGATTTTACAAAAGTACGCGATGAGTACCGTTCTACTCATGCTGCAACTTTCAAGAACAGACCAGATTATGAATTTGTTCTAAAAGACAACGGTGCTCTTGACCATATCGAGGTAAACCACAGGCGCATTGCTAATCAGATAGTTGAAGAGGCAATGATTGTAGCTAACCTTGCAGCAGGTGATTTTTTAGCAAAACAGCTAAACTCAGGCATTTTTAATGTTCACAACGGCTTTGATCTTCAGAAGAAAAAAGATATTGTTGAGCTTCTTGAAAAAGAGAATTGCCCATTTGACGAGAGCAAGCTTGGAACCATTGAAGAGTACAATGCAATAAGACGTTTTGCCTTAAAGAATGATAATGACTATCTTGACGGCCGTATAAGAAAGCTTCAGGAATACTCTGAAATCAGCATTGTTCCAGGTCCTCACTTTGCTTTAGGTGTAGAGAACTACGCAACCTGGACCTCACCTATCCGCAAGTATGGCGACATGGTTAATCACAGGCTTATCAAATCTCTGATTGCTGACAAATCAAAACCAACTCTTCCAGATGAGATTATTCTCAAAGAGATGAATGAAGC
>JBJEWX010000137.1:0-2406 GCA_051885275.1 Succinivibrio sp.
CCATAGCCGATAATACCAAGAGTCTTACCACGAGCCTCATGACAGCCAGTTGCAGACTTATCCCAGCCACCACGATGCAAAAGGGCATTTCTTGCTGGAATATCACGCAACAGCTGCAGGTACTCACCTGTTACAAGCTCTGCAACAGAACGTGTATTTGAGAAAGGTGCATTAAATACAGGTATACCAAGCTCAGCTGCAGCTTTTAAGTCAACCTGGTTTGTACCGATGCAGAAACAGCCAATTCCAATAAGCTTTTTAGCATGAGATAAAACTTCACGGGTTAAATGGGTGCGAGAACGGATACCAATAAAATGTACATTTTCTATCTTGTCTAATAGTTCCTGTCCATCAAGAGCCTTCTTGAGATACTCAACACTTGTGTATCCAGCCTTGTTTAAAGAATCAACTGCACTAGGATCAACTCCTTCTAATAACAGGATCTTAATCTTTGACTTTTCTAAAGATAATGAAGGATGCATCTTAACCTCTGTGAATAAAAATTATCTAAAGTAGTTGCAAAATATGTCTGCTGGTTATAATTAAAATGCCCACGTTACATGGGCACTTCATCACTATTTCTTTGACTGATTAAGCTTTCGGCGCTCTAATACAGCATTATTGAGGATCTCGCATATTTCCTCAGTATCATCAATATTGATGCAGGCATCAGTTATTGACTGTCCGTATACAAGATTACGTAGATCTTTTGGTAGATCCTGTCGACCTTCAACAAGATTTGACTCAAGCATCAGACCAAAGATGCGATTGTCGCCAGAGGCAATCTGTAAAGCAACATCCTTTGATACGTCTATCTGACGCTTAAACTGCTTGTTTGAATTTGAATGAGAAGCATCAATCATAACCATAGGCTTAAGACCATTCTTCTCTAAGGCAGCACAGGTCTTTTCTACATCAGCAGCACTGTAATTAGGCTCATGACCACCACGTAAAATAACGTGACAATCCTCGTTACCCTTGGTATGAACAATTGCAACATGTCCCATCTTGCTTACAGACATGAATGTATGCTCATTCTCTGCTGCAATAGCGGCATCGATTGCGATCTTTACAGAGCCGTCAGTAGCATTCTTAAAGCCAATTGGGCATGATAAACCAGATGAAAGCTGACGATGAAGCTGTGACTCTGTTGTACGTGCACCAATTGCACCCCATGAAATAAAGTCATCAATGTACTGTACAGTAATAGGATCAAGGAACTCTGTTGCAGCAGGCATACCTAAGCTGTTGATATCACACAGTAGCTTTCGGGCAATGCGAAGACCACGATTTATATCATGGGAATCATCTAAGCCAGGATCGTTTATCAGACCTTTCCAGCCGACAGTTGTACGTGGTTTTTCAAAGTATACACGCATGATCACAACCAGCTGATCTTCGTATTTCTGACGAAGTTTCATTAGTCGGTTTGCGTACTCAATGGCAGCCTGAGTATCGTGCACTGAGCATGGACCTGCAATAACAACAAGTCTGTCATCAACACCATTAAACACGTTGTGGATCTCGCGACGTGTTTTTGCTACTAATTCATTTGTAAATTCTGTTGCTGGAAATTTCTCAATCACAGCAATTGGAGGAAGCACCTGGTACATTTCACTAATTCTCGTATCTACAATACCGTGCCCTGCCTCATTAGGCGGGGTCAGGTTTAAATTCTTATCAATGGTCATATAAATATCCGCCTAATTATCTAAAAGTATAAAATCGCCAATAGTAATAGTTTGAAGAGTTAACAGAAGATGCCTCTACTGGACTTACCAACCTACCCTTATTCTTATGAATAAGCTCTTTTATGAACAAATTACTAGTATTCACGATTTCTACCTAAAAAAAATAAATAAATGCGTATCGGAAAATTCCGAAGTTTACAACCGGATATTATAATGATGATGACGTCATGTCTTCAAGACTAAAAGGAGGATTTTTGACAATCCACGCGACTAAAGTTGCGGTACTCATGTTTCGCAGAAAGCCACAGGGGTGGCTGTGTCTGTCACGCTCCATAGATAATTACTTGATCTTTTTTTTAAAGCTAATATTTCCTTAACTTATCAAAAAAGATGAGAAGATATTTGAATGATCTGTGCTTAACAGCAAAATGACTGAAAGTTGCATCAGTATTTGAGACATAACTGCGCATAGTCTTAAGCCTGCGAAGTACTTAAACATCAGTCAAGAATCACTGTTTATGCCTTAGGTATATCTAGTTTAAAACGATAAATCTTGTGTTTAGCTGAGACAGAATAGATCAGTGGTAAAGCTCTGGTAAACAGTTTTTTGTTGAATTATGTGCTAAAACACTTCAGCAGATAAAGTAATACCATCTAACCTGATGGTTAACTGTAATATCAGACTCTACTGATTAGATGGATTTTCTACAAGATT
>JBJEWX010000138.1:0-10903 GCA_051885275.1 Succinivibrio sp.
TCAGCCAGTATCTGTCAGATTTTGTGATCTGACGCAGTTTGACTGTTTTGCCATAGTACTTTAGGGAGCAAGCTAAGATCTTCTGTGTTGCTCAGAGGAATAAGAGCAGACATGATTGACTGAATACGGAAAAGCAAAAGACAGTTTGCTAATAAAGCAGAGTCTAATAGATTCACTAGTATGTATTATAAAGTTTACAGAGTGAATTAAAGACTGGCTCAGTCAAAGCGAAGTATTTAATAATATTTCATTTATACATTGACAACAGTGAATGTATGTACGTAATATTTAGATATCCAGGGGAGATAATCATGGGATTTAGAGAAGATGTCAAAAGGATAAAGGCGCTCACAGATGAGAATCGCCTTGCTATCATGCTAACGCTCCAGCATGGAGAAAAGTGCGGATGTGAACTGCTTGAGGAGCTGAATATCACGCAGTCGACTCTTTCGCATCACATGAAGATTCTTTCTGACAGCGGTCTTGTTGATTACTACAAAGAGGGAAAATGGATGCATTACTCCATCTCCCCTGAAGGTGTCAGAAATTTCCGGAAAATTATAGGTTACTACGTAAGATGTGACTGTGAAACAGACAGCAGCGTATCCTGCAGGTGCAGGGATAAGAAGTAATCGGTATCAATCATTCATAGGCAGTCCTGCTGGATTGCCTATATAAAGCTCATAAATATAGATACATTTCAATGTATCAAACTAGCGGAGGCAGAGTTATGAGTAATCAGAGCAGTGGTATTAATACATTTCAGCGTTATCTTTCTGTGTGGGTTTTGTTATGTATGGTCATAGGCGTGACGATTGGTCACTTTATCCCGGCCGTCCCTGCAGCACTTGATCAATTGAAAATTTACGGTATTTCTGTTCCTATTGCAGTTCTCATCTGGGTCATGATTTACCCTATGATGATGAAAGTGGATTTTCAGAGCATAAAACAGATTGGGAATAATTCGAAAGGGCTACTGGTCACGTGGGTAACCAACTGGCTTATCAAGCCTTTAACTATGTACGGAATTACTTATCTGTTTTTGTTTGTTTTATTCAAAGACTTCATTTCTCCTAATTTGGCAACACAATACCCTGCAGGAGCAGTACTTTTAGGAGCAGCTCCATGTACTGCAATGGTATTTGTGTGGAGTTCGCTTACAAAGGGAAATCCTGCTTATACAGTCGTTCAGGTGGCGACAAATGACCTCATTATCCTTGTGGCTTTTGTTCCTGTCGTAAAATTCCTTTTGGGTGTTTCTAATGTGACTGTTCCCTACAGCACTCTGTTTGCAAGCATTTTTCTGTTTATATTGATCCCTCTTGCAGGTGGCATCATAACGAGGATAACGGTCAGAAAGCAAAGAGGTGCGGATTACTTTGAGGGGCCGTTTATACGTAAGTTCGATAATGCCACAACGCTGGGATTGCTGCTGACGCTGGTTATTATCTTCAGTTCACAGGCAGAGGTGATTCTGTCTAATCCGCTTCATATTGTTTTAATATCTGTGCCGTTAACTATCCAGACATTTTTGATTTTCTTTATAGCTTATGGATCAAGTAAGCTACTGAAAATACCTCATGAGATTGCAGCACCTGCCGGAATGATCGGCGCATCAAATTTCTTTGAACTTGCAGTAGCAGTAGCGATTGCTCTATTTGGTACAACAAGCCCGGCAGCTCTTGCTACCACTGTAGGTGTTCTAACAGAGGTACCAGTCATGCTCCTGCTTGTGCGAATTGCAAATAAAACTAAAGCGAGGTTTGCCTAATGTTGACTTTTATTCAGGATCAGATCCTTGGTATGAACTGGCTGAATGACGCAATCGGTAAACTGTTAGTTATGTCTGGGCTTAATTCAGACAGCCGTATTGGTGGCAGTATACAGTTCTTCATTTATGACACAATTAAAATCACACTATTGCTCTGTGAGTTGATCTTTCTGATTTCCTATATTCAGAGTTTCTTTCCTCCGGAGCGTAGCAGAAAGATCATGGGAAGATTTCATGGAATGGGAGCAAATACTGTAGGAGCTCTGCTTGGAACTGTGACTCCATTCTGCTCATGCTCCTCTATTCCAATCTTTATGGGCTTTACCAGTGCAGGACTTCCGCTTGGAGTGACATTTTCATTTCTCATTTCATCACCTATGGTTGATCTTGGGAGTCTTGTGCTTCTCAGCAGTATTTTTGGTGTAAAGACTGCAGTGGCCTATGTGGTGCTGGGACTCGTCATTGCGGTTATTGGAGGAACCCTGATAGAAAAACTTCGAATGGAAGATCAGGTTGCTGATTTTATCCGAAACAGTAACAGCAAAGTGGATATAGAGATTCCGGATCTAACCTTAAGAGATAGGCTTATCTATTCTAGAGATCAAGTCATATCCACCTTTAAGAAGGTTTTTGTGTATATCCTTGCAGGCGTGGCAATTGGAGCTGTGATCCATAACTGGATACCAGAGAACTGGGTTGAGAGTGTACTTGGGGACAATAATCCGTTAGGAGTGATACTAGCTACACTTGTTGGAATTCCAATGTACGCCGACATATTCGGCACAATTGCGATTGCAGAAGCCCTTTTGGCAAAAGGAGCATTGCTAGGTACGATTCTTTGCTTTATGATGGCTGTAACCACACTCAGCCTTCCTTCATTCATCATGCTTAGAAAAGCTATTAAACCAAAGCTGCTTGGAACGTTTATAGCTATATGTACAGCAGGTATCATCATTGTCGGATACGTTTTTAATTCTGTAGCGTACCTTCTGGTGTAATGGAGAGGAGAAATTCATTGAACAAACCGAAAGTAGCATTTATTTGTGTTCATAACTCGTGCCGAAGCCAGATAGCCGAGGCATTAGGCAGACATCTTGCATCTGAGGTTTTTGAGAGCTATTCAGCAGGAACAGAAACAAAGCCTCAGATCAATCAGGATGCAGTACGTCTGATGAGGCAGATTTATAGCATTGATATGGAAAAAACTCAGTACAGTAAGCTTCTGTCAGATATCCCTCCTGTGGATGTAGTTATCACGATGGGCTGCAATGTTAATTGTCCGTTGCTTCCATGTACAGAAAGATTCGACTGGGGACTTGATGATCCGACGGGAGCCGGAGATGAAGCTTTTATCGAGACAATTGGGAAAATCCACAGGAAAATAGTAGAGCTATCAAAGCATCTGGCTGAATAATTTACCTTTAAAGTTTGAATGGTTAATAATATTTTCTCTAAAGGAGGAGAATAAAGATGAATATTAAGGTGTTAGGTGGTGGCTGCAAAAGTTGTGAGACACTTTTGAATTCCGTAAAAGAGGCTGTAGCTAACAAGGGGGGTCATGCAGAGGTCGAGTACATAACCGATATGGAAAAAATTATAGGCTATGGCGTTATGAGCATGCCAGCTCTTATGATTGATGACAAAATTGTATCTGCGGGAAAAGTTCTTAAGGCAAAGGAGGTGGAGAAATTACTGTAAGTGGAAATTATATGGATTCTCTCTTATGGCAATGAGTCAGAGGATGGGATCATTACCCTTCAAACTCAACGTAAACTGAATTTGAATTCCTCTGCAAAGTGGTTGGTAAAGATGCCAGTCATTCTCAATGAGCTTTTTGAATAGAGTCTTATCAAATTACAACAGCTGCGGGCTATACTACTCACAGTTAAAGCTGTGGGGCTGACCTGCAGTTGTTATAAATAAAACTCTTTTTGTTTGTAAAAGACAGTCTATTTTCGGTTGGGATTTTTAGGAAACCAGCCTTTTTTTACTCTCTCCTTCTGCTCAAAAAGCTCATGAATAGTCCAAAGACAGGTGGCTCCTGATACAGCAAGAGTTGAGGATAAAATGACATTTGCAACTACAGTGGATGCTGCAATCTGTATTATTCCTGCAAGAGCAAAGATCCACCAGAGGCTTGTTCCAAAGTAATATTCTGTCTTGATCACAATCGGATGAAAGATCCCTATGATAAGAAAGGTCAAAACAGCAATAACAATTCCAGAAAAAAACAAGATTATTCTCCTATCTCAATTATCTCATCAAAAAGGTCGCCTAGAGTGCTATCATGACTGATTACAACAACTCCCTTTCTTTTAGATAGAATCCTCTGCAATAATCGCTTCCCCATGTCTAAATCAAGTCCGGCAGTAGGTTCATCCAGCAGTAAAAATTCTCTCTGATAGAGCAGGGCTCTTGCAACACAAAGTCTCCTTGCCTGTCCTCCGGATATTTCAAGTCCTGTAGTACCAATCCAGCTGTCAAGACCGTTTTTACTAAGAGCAAGCTGATTAAGCTCTACTGTATCTAAAAGCTCTTTGATTTTTAAGTCGCTTGTATCTTTTCTTGCAGTGGTAAAAATATCCCTAAGAGTACCTGTGAGCATACTGTTGTTTTGCAGACAGCAGGAAAAATGCTCTCTGACACACTTAGGTGAAAGCTTCTCTGAAGGGGTGGTGTTAAGCAGGATTTGTCCGCTGTCAGGTTTTTCAAGCATGGTTATAAGCTTGAAAACAGTGGTTTTGCCACAGCCGCACGGACCTTTGATTAAGTAGTTTTTATCTGCATTAAACTGAAGATTAAGATCCTTAAACAGTAACCTTTTTCCATAAGAAAAACTGATACTTAAGAATTGAATTGTTTTTAATGCGGTCAGATTCTGCTGTAAAGACAAGTTTTCATCTTTTCCGTCAAAGCTGTCAGCACACAGATAGGATGCAACTCTTCTAATTGATTCACCTCCGTGAGTGATTATCAAAAAGGCCTCTGACAGGGGCAGAAGAACTTCACTTAGACAGATAAAGATAAAAAACATCATCATAAATGACGGCGCGCTGATTTTACCTTCCGTCAAAGGAGTAACAGAAGTTAAAATAACGGCTATTGCACCTAACTGCAAAATGAGAAGCTGTAATGCACCTGTAATTTTGCATAGGAGATTGTTTTTCATTATCAAAGAACAGCGGAGGTTTGAGGCGTGCATAAACTCTGTAAGAACTTTATGGTATACCCTTAAGGCCTTAAGATTTGTCATTTTAAGCAAAAGATCAAAGCTTTGAGATAGCATAAGCTCTTCAGTACTGTCTGAAATTCTATAACGGCCTTTGGACAGATAAGCTAAAACTGACGGTAACAAAAAGCACAGCAAAAGAGAGATTAAAACAGCAAAAGCACATTCCTTAAGATTTGCAATGATAAAACCTGCAGCAGCAAGGGCTGTTAAAAAGGCAGTTATAACAGGTACAAAACCCTTAACATACAGCTCTTCGGTTAACGCACAGTCTCTTTGCATGCAGTAGCGCATACTGTGTCTTGACAGGTATTCCTGATGATAACTGTCAAGCATAAGAGCCTTTGAGAATAAAAGACACCTTAGCCTTGTTATGATTCTGAATGTGGTAGCGTGATTTGTCAGTCTTTCAGCATAGCGCAGCAGGGTTCTTGAAATTGCAAAAAGTCTGATAGCTGCAGAGGATATAAACAGGTTTACAAAAGTATCTGACAGGGCGGCAATTCCCATTGCAGTAAGAAAAGATGCTGCAACTGCCATCAGAGATACAGAGGAGACGGCACAGAGTACAGAGCAGCCTATACCTAAAGTTACTGCCCTTGATTCATTTTTAAGGCACTGTCTTAAAAATTCAGCAATGCTCATAATCCCCCCGAAAAAGTAACAGTCATGTCTGCATCTTTATCAAAAAGATCACTGTGTGTGGCAACTATCAGGGTATGGGATTGTTTTAAACCTACAATTAACTTGGCAGTCTGTCTTGCGATATTCAAAGAAAGTCCGGCTGTAGGCTCATCTAGAAGATAGATATCTTTCTTCTGCAAAAGAGTTCTTGCAAGAGCTAACAGCCTTTTCTCCCCACCTGAAAAACAGTCATTCTCAGGATCGTATATGTACTCAGCTCCACAAGGCAGGCGGTTTATGATTTTATCGGTTCTGGTAAGTTTAATGATCCTGTACAGTTCATTTATATCAGCATCACCGCCTAGGGTGAGGTTATCTTTGATGGAGGCATGAAAGAATTCAGGAAACTGCGGCATAAGCGCAATGTGTGAAAACAGGTAATCGTCATCTAAACCTAAGAGATCTTTTGAGTTGAGAAGAACTGAACCCTCCTTTATTGAACACCACTTTAACAGAGTATATAGGACGGAGGTTTTCCCTGAGCCTGAAGGAGCTTTTAACAGCAAAAGTGAATTAGCCTCTAGTTTAAAGTTGAGGTTTTTATATGCAGTGTGCTGATCTGGGTAGACTGCAGTGACATTTTTAAATTCTATGGAATAAAGGCGGTCATTTTTACTGCTTTCAGAGGGGTCATTGCACTTATCAGGATAAAGGTCGCAGGACATAGGAGCCTGTTTAAGGTTTGGATAGTCTAAAACAGGCTTTAGCTCATCAATGATGCCAAGAGCTTTCTGTCTGATATGAAAGCCTGCACCCAGTGTTCGAAGAGGGGCAAAAAGCTCTGGGCAGATAAAAAGAATAAGAAGCGCCTTATCGTAGGCAAAATGGTGTTCATAAACATCAAAACCTAAGGTTATACCGCAAAGGGCAATTGAGCAGGTTGCCACAAACTCTAAAGCCAGAGCTGAAATAAAAGCTATTTTTAAGATCTGCATGGTCTGTGAGGCAAAGCGTCTTTGAGTCCTATTAAGTTTTTTGTGTTCGTTTTCTTCAAGATTGTAAAGATGAATAAAAGCAAGATTTGATAAAACCTCACTAAACTTTAAAGCCAGTCTTGCCATACTCTCAAACTGTCTTGCGGCAACTTTTCTTGTAGCTTTTGCCGTGAGGATCATAAACAGAGGCAAAAGGGGAAGTAGGGCCATCATGATTAGCGAATACTTAACACTTACTGAGGCTACCAGCAAAAGCAGGATCAGGCAAAAACTGAGTATCATCCTTAATTTTGAAAGATAGTCTGTAAAATAGGGGACTATGCCTAAGGCTGCATCGGTAAGTGCCGCAGGCTTTATCCTCATATGATCACAGTAAGCAGGATCGATATCTGCAAGGTTAGATGAAATCCTATCAGTGATCTTCTGCGTTAGATGGCTTTCAAGAGCAGCACTGATGTAGCATTGAGCAAGATTTACAAAAAATCTTAAAATGGCGAGTACGGCTGCCACTTTTAACCAGGAAAGTGAGCTTTTGTCACCATTAAACAGTAGAGGATAGAGCGCCTTTACAATATAGCTGTAGAAGAAAAACAGCAAAACCGCCTGCAGAATATAAAGGCAGGAGAGCAAACGAAAGTAGGCTTTGCCTGCCATTTTTAAATCATAAAGAAATTTATCGCAGGAGCTGTTTAGAACATTTCCCATTTCTCAATTATCCAGGCGATAAACACAGAGGCAATAATTGAAGTTGCCATAAATACAATCCACAAAAGGTACAGCATTTTTATTTATCCTCCTGTTCATGCTTCCACATTTTAACGTAGGCCCATACTGTATAACTTAGGAAAACGGGCACAAAAATCACAGATGCAATGAACATGGCATTTAAGGTGTATGCCGAGGAGGTTGCATCATATACGGTAAGTGAGGAGGCCGCAGATACAGAGGATGGCATGATAAAAGGAAACAGGGCAGCTGCAGCAGTTGCGATGGTGAAGGCAACTGAAGAAGAGGTTGCAATGATCCCAAAAGTAAATATGCCTTTCCTAAAAAGTATGGCTGCAAGCAGCATTGACAGAGCAGCAAGCAAAGGTACTGCTATGGTTATCGGGCAGTTTACATAATTTGCAAACAGTCCATGCTCTGTAAGTCTAACCTCTTTTGAGGTGATCTGATGATATGGATTTATATTATCGGCACTGACAAGTTCATAGCCGTTAAGACTGTAGGCATAAATACCGGCAACACAAAAGAGGATAAGTGTAATTAGAGCAAGGCGTACTCCGTTTATTTTAACCTCCTCCTTAATTGAGTCACTGCCTCTAAGTCCAAGCCACATCAGCGCATGACACAGCAGCATACAAAGACTGATAACTCCGCAGAGCAGGGCAAAAGGACTAAGCAGAGGCAGCAGCGTTCCAAAATCTGAGCTCTGGTAGTGCCAGATCAGATCATCATCTACATAAAAAGGCAGACCCAAAAGCAGATTGCCAAATGCAACTCCAAAGATGATTAGAGGAACTGCCGAGCCTACAGACAGAGCAATATCCCATCCCTTTTGCCAGGAGGGAGAGTCTATCTGATTTCTGTAGTCAAAAGCCATAGGTCTTAACCAGATTGAGGCAAGCACAAGGATCATTGCCCAGTACAGACCTGAAAAAGAAGCAGCATAAACATCAGGCCAGGCTGCAAAGATAGCGCCACCTGCGGTTATAAGCCAAACCTGATTGCCTTCCCAGTGAGGAGCAATGGTTTTTAAAATATAAGCTCTTTGAGCTGGAGTTTTACCAAATCTGAAAATCAGCGCAGATACTGCCATATCCATTCCGCCTGTCAGAGCAAAACCGATAAGCAGTACTCCTACCAGGCACCACCAGATTATCTTTAGTGTTTCATATTCAAAAAGCATATCCTATACTCCCAAAGGCCCTTTCTTTACAGCTTTGATCATCATTTTCATCTCAATGAACAAAAAGATGGTATAGGCTGCCACAAACAGAGGAACAGAGATTAAAAGATCAGTAGAACTTAAGGTTGAGGTTGCCAGATAGGTTGGCAGTATTCCCTCAATAGCCCATGGCTGTCTGCCCATTTCTGCAAGGATCCAGCCAAACTCGCAGGCGAGGAAGGGAACCGGTATGGCTAGAATTAAAAGTTTTAAGACCAGAGGTCTTTTTACAAGATCTTTTTTGTACCACAGGAAGAATACAACAGCAGCATAAACCATAGCTGTAATTCCCATGAGGAGCATCATGGCTCTGAATGAAACAAAGCAGATCCAAACTGATGGCACAGATGCTCTTGCAGCCTTGTCAAGTTCAGCCTGTGTTGGATTGAAAGGATCATGGGCGTGTTCTATAAGGAGCATTCCATAGCCCAGATCCTTTTTGTATTCATTAAACAGTCTGAGAGCTCCGGCGCTGACCTCCTCATTAGAATCCTTTTCACGAAGAATTTTCAGAGCATGATAGGCAATTACACCTTTTTCAATTCTTTTTCTGTTTTCATTCACCAGATCTTTAAGACCTAAAACCTGTGTGTCGGTGGAGTGAGTTGCAATCAGTCCTAAAAGTGCAGGGATCTGCACGGCATAATCATTCTTCATTTCCGATTCATTCGGAATGGCAATAACCGACCAGGCGGCAGGTGCCTTCTGCGTTTCATATTCAGCTTCCATGGCAGCAAGCTTTGCCGGCTGATGATTGGTAACTTCAATTGCGCTCAAATCTCCGCTTAAAGCAGAGAATGACAGGGCAAAAATACCAAAGGCCGTGGCAATGGTCATTGAGCGTTTTGCAAAGACGACTTCTTTACCTTTGAGCATTATGTAGGCAGATACACCAACTACAAATACAGAAGCTGTAATATAGCCGGCACTTACGGTATGAATAAACTTAGCCTGAGCCACAGGAGAGAACACAAGCCCGAAGAAATCTGTCATTTCCATGCGCATTCTTTCAGGTGAGAATACGGAGAACTCCGGGTACTGCATATAACCGTTGGCAATAAGGATCCACATAGCGGAAATATTTGAGCCTAGGGCAGTCAGGAAGGTTACAGTCAGGTGAGTTTTTTTAGAGAATCTGTTCCAGGTGGTAAACATAAGTCCTATGAAGGTAGATTCTAAAAAGAATGCCATAAGACCTTCTAAAGCTAAGGGAGCTCCGAAGATGTCACCGACATAGTGGGAATAGTTTGACCAGTTTGTACCAAACTCAAATTCCATGGTAATACCGGTTGCAACACCTATTGCAAAATTGATGGCAAACAGCTTACCCCAGAAGATGCACATGCTTTTGTAAATTGCAGCTCCTCTTATGACATAGGAAAGTTCCATGATAAAAATAATCCAGGAAAGACCTAAAGTCAGGGGAACAAAGATAAAGTGATACAGCGAGGTGATAGCAAACTGCCACCTGCTAAGTTCTATCATTAAAGCATCCATCATAACCGTCTCTCAAGTTTACAGATGCTTTAATTATAGAAACAAGATAGGTTCAGATCTAAAAAAATGAGCTCAATTTACAATAAATATCACACACGGAACCGCAGATAAAAAGAGCGGATAAGACTTTGCGGCATTTATAAGCAATGTGTGTGGTTTGAATAAAACATACATGATCTTTTTAATCAGCTTTTGATTTTTCAAAATCTGATACCGGTTAGCCTTTACACCTGTTCTCTGACAGCTAACTAAAAGGAAGCTTTTACTCCTAAGGTGAAATATCTTCCGGGCTCTTCAATGTATACGCTAGTGCGGTACTGTTTATCAAAAATATTGTTGATACTTCCAAAAATTTTCACACAGCAGTTATCCTTAGTGTAGATGTCAGAGCCTGCTGAAAGATTTAATGTCATATATCCTGAAGTGTAGTTATCGTTTTTGATAAGGCTGTTCTGTGACAGATCAGGATCTTCTGTATAGGAGTTGGCAAAGCTTGCATAAAGATCAGCATAGTATTTTCCAAGAAGATGCTGACTGTCAAAGCGTATGCCTGTGCTTCCAAACAGTGTTGGGCTTCCGCTGTCATAAGTGCTGAGGTTCTCATGACTTAGTTCTCTTCGCATAGCAGTAAGGTTTATATAGGGGGTAAAACCACTAATGTTATAGGAGAGTTTTAGTTCAGCACCGAAGCTCTTTGCCTTTGATACATTTCTGTAGCGGTATTTTTCAGGCATTATGCTGTAGCGGCTGATATCAATGTAGTTTTTGCTTCTGCTGTAAAAGATATCGGCATCGACGGTTAGCTCCTCCCCATCAAAACGAATACCGATTTCGTAGTT
>JBJEWX010000139.1:0-2387 GCA_051885275.1 Succinivibrio sp.
ATAATGCAGGACAGACCTCCATACTCCTGAGCTATTTTTCTAGCTCTTGAACGAAGCTCTAAAGGTGTTAACTGAATGTCTGAAGTATCATCGATAAAGAGTTTTACCCGATCATTTCCACTCTGATCTTTCTCGGTTAGAAGCTTTACTCTCTGTATTATGTCACTCCATTGTGCAGTGCTTACCTTTCCTGCGGCGAGATCTTTTCCTGATACCTGTCCAAATGAGGAAAGCATACGCATTGCAATTTCCTTTGCAGGCATTTCTAATGAGAATACCAGTGCAGGAAGGTGAACCTCTCTATTCATGGCAATGTTTGCAATTACATTCATGGCAAATGAGGTTTTTCCAACACCAGGACGAGCTGCAATGATATTAAGAGTACCTGGTCTTAAGCCTGAAGTTAAATCGTCAAGTTCGCTAAAGCCAGATGAAACGCCCTGCATTTTTTTCTCTGACTCAAGATCGCTTTTAATCTGTTTTATGAGTTCTAACGCAACCTCAGTCATTGGCTTAGGTCCGGCATCTGCAGATCGCTTAGACTCAGACAGCTCGTAAACTAGGCCCTGAGCCTCATCATAAACTTCCTCAACGCTCTTGCCTTCAGGGCTATAGCAAATGTTTGCAACATAATCACAAACAGAAATCAGACTTCTACGTCTTGAGGTATCTAAAATAATCTGACCGTATTCACATATAGCTGAGGCAGGACCTGTCAGCTCGGTTAAGGATGCAACATAGGAGAGCCCTCCAGCCTTCTCTAAAAGACCTTTACTCTCTAAGGAAGCACACAGAACAGTTGTATTGAAATCATCTGAAGTTGCAGCCCTAGACAGAATTTCTCTGTAGATAATTCTGTTTTTTTCTGAAAAGAAATCCTTTTCAGATACTGAGCCAATATTTTCTCTTACTTTTTCTATTAACTTTCCATCTAAGATTAGAGCGCCAATAAAATTATGCTCTGCCTCGCTATTGTGAGGCATTTCTTTAAATGGTAGTGTTTTTTCTTCAGATAATTTCTGATTTGCCATTTTTTATTCCTGTGTACCTTAAGAACACTATTTTATGACAATTGATTTTGCCTTGTAAAAATAATTACAAACAGAGAACAAGAATTTGATGAAGTTAAAATAAAGGGAAAATTCGAAGTGGCGCACCCGAAGGGATTCGAACCCCTGACCGATCGGTTCGTAGCCGATTACTCTATCCAGCTGAGCTACGGGTGCACTTACAGGATCAATGGCGCACCCGAAGGGATTCGAACCCCTGACCGATCGGTTCGTAGCCGATTACTCTATCCAGCTGAGCTACGGGTGCATATTGAATTGTAAATCGCCGTGATTATATCACTTAACAAACTCTTTTCAAGATTTTCATCCTAACAGAGCTAAGTGGCGGATAGAGAGGGATTCGAACCCTCGATACAACCTTTATAGTCGTATGCTCCCTTAGCAGGGGAGTACCTTCAGCCTCTCGGTCATCTATCCGCTGAAATCAAGCGTGCATAGTATCTGCTTTTACAGAGTTAATGTCAAGATCTTTTTTTAGCTTAAGGCAGCTTTACTTGCTTATGCCATTCGAATCAGCTTTTTTATCAGATCCTTTATCTTTGGATTTTCTTAATACAGGGACGGTCTTTGGAGCTTCTATTCCAAGTCTGACCTTCCCTGACTTAACTTCTAATACGCTAATGGTAATATCACTACCAAGCTGTATTTTCTCTCCAACCTTCTGAGATATTACCAACATAGCTATACTAAACGCGCTCTTTCACAAAAGACTCTGCAAATGCAAGTGCCTTATCAAGCCCTTCTGGATTTGCGCCTCCTGCCTGTGCCATATCAGGTCTGCCACCGCCTTTACCGCCTACAAATGAGGCAGCTTCGCGGATCAGATCACCTGCTTTCAGCTTCTCAACCAGATCCTTTGATACAGCAGCAATCAGATTTACCTTGTTATCCTCAGTTACTGAACCTAAGAAAACAACACAGCTCTTAAGTCTAACTTTCAGATCATCTACTGCAACACGAAGCTCCTTAGCGCCATAACCGTCAATCTTGCAGGCAACAAGTTTTACTCCGTTAACATCCTTTGCCTGTGAAACTAAGGCCGCACACTCAAGAGAAACAATCTTCTCTTTGAGAGCTTCATTCTGCTTTTCAAGCTCTTTTGCATGATCAAGAATCTGCTCAGTCTTTGAGGCAATAGATGCTGAAGCGCCTGCTTTTAATAGCGATCTTGTTTTATTCAGATCATTGAATACCTCATCAAGATACTCAACAGCAGCCTGTCCAACAAGAGCCTCAATTCTTCTGATACCTGAAGCTATTGACTCGTCAGATAACAGTACAAAAGCACCTAAATCACCTGATGAAACAGTATGGGTA
>JBJEWX010000140.1:0-10864 GCA_051885275.1 Succinivibrio sp.
CCTGATCTCAGGACTTGCACCTGTTAGCTAACGTACATGCCGTGCACACAGAAAAGGTCAGCTAAAGCTGACCTCAATTCTGATTAAAAAGATGCCCCCTTAGAAGAAAGGGAGCTGTTAGAATTAAACTTTAATCTGGGCTACAAGAGCGGTTAACTGACCAACACTGTGGCTTGCGTTGTTAACAACATTCTGTGTAACATCAACTTCCTGGGCAAAGCCCTGTGCAGCATTGGTAATGCTCTGCATGTTAGTGGAGATTTCAGATGTAGCAGTTGTCTGCTCTTCTGCAGCTGTTGCAATCTGACCAATCTGAGAGTTAACAATCTCAACCTTCTCAATAATACCATTGAGCAGAGTCTCAATTGAGGATGCATCCTGAGCCAGGATATCCATAGACTGTACAGACTGAGTCATAGACTCGTTTGCAAGATTTGCCTCAGACTGAACCTGAGATACCATTGCGGTAATTTCCTGTGTTGACTTGGAGGTACGGGATGCAAGAGCACGAACTTCATCTGCCACCACAGCAAATCCCTTACCAGCCTCACCGGCACGGGCAGCCTCAATTGCAGCATTTAAAGCAAGCAGGTTGGTCTGAGATGCAATCTCATCAATGGTCTGAACGATAGTACCAATCTTCTGAGCTCTGTCAACAAGAGCACTAACCTGCTCTGCATCAGACTTGAACTTGACAACCTGACTCTGAATAGCATCAATGGTCTGTCTAACCTTGTCAACACCTTCACGGGTGGTCCTGTTAGAATCCTCAGCGTTAACAGCAGCTTCCTGACAGTTCTTAGCAATATCTGAGGTTGTTGACACCATCTCATCTGCAGCAGCTGCAACTGTCAGAGCACGGCTCTCAGTTGATTTAGCTGAATTTGCAATTTCGTTAGTTGAATTGGTGATTTCTTCAAAATTAGAATTTAAAGTTGATTCAGAATCTTTAATAGCACTTACGATAGACTGCCACTCACGTCTCATTGCCTCAAGGGAATTTAAGAGAGTACCAAAGTCGTCCTTAAGGCTTGTCTTAACCACTCCAGTAAGATCGCCTTTAGCAAAAGCAGAGGTAACAGTAACTGCCTTGTGAATTGCTCCAGTAAATACTGCTGAAAGAGCAAAGCTTACGAAAAGGGAAATTACAACCACACAAATAGATACGAAAGATACCACGATAATTGGCACATTAGAATTCAGAGCTGAAAGGTTATCCACAATTGAAGCTAAGATGCCGTTATTAACCTTTACTAAAGATTTCTGAGCATTTACAAGCTTTGGATAAATTTCAACAGTGTATAAACCACGGGCCATTGGCTGGAAATTTCTCTCAAGCACTGGAACAAGGCGAGAATGATAATTATCAAAAGCCTCAGCTACGTCCTGTTTGATGCTCTCTGTGAGAGGAGAAGGATTTGACTGAGCAATTCTGTTAACTTCAGAGGTGATCTTGGTAATCTCAGACTCAACAGTCTCGCGCTTTTCCTTGGTAAATTCACGAATGTTACTTACAAACACGAAGAGTTGGTCATTTACTTCGTTAATTTGTGCGCTCAGCTCAGTGTTTGGATTGTATTCTTTTGACAGAACATTGTCAGTAAAGGCAATTGAGGATTTTATGCTACTTAAGTTATATAAAGACACAACCGAAATAACAAGGGTCAAAATGATTACTGTTGAAAATGCTGTTAAAAGCTTCGCTTTCACAGCCATATTGTTGAACCAAGCAAACATAATCTATTCCTTTTAATTATCTATATGATCGCAGTACGAACTATATTTAGCACGTCTTGATATCATAATTATCGGATATTTTTTTTAAAAATATAAATTAACATAGCAATAACTTGATTTAATTCAAAGTTTATTTGTAATAGTGTAACCGTTTTCAGTATCCCATTGCAAAATAAAATATATTCAGGAAATTTAAGGAGTTAGAAAATGAACAGATTACAAACATGCAGTTGTTGTACTAACTGCATGTTTTATTTGATAATTATTCCTGATTAGAAGCTTCAATCCTGTCTGATTCAAGCTGTGCAGGAGATTTTGGAAGGTCAATTATTGAGTCTTCATCTTCTGATTCAGAACGAACGAGATCGTCACGGTCATTTCTGAATGCAGATGCTAAAACTACGCTCTGAGCCTGACTGTCAGCTGCATCACTTATAATTGTATTGCCCTTTTTACCCTGCATTACAATCTCTGATAAGGCATGCTCCTGCATACTTACAGCAACATAACGGTTTGCCATGTCTCTCATGCACTGCAGGAAGGTTAAATACATTTCTGAGGAGTGCATTGAAACATGCTCACGAGCGATAATGTTAACTAGCTCAAGCTGACACTTGTCAATATCACGATTAAGCTTTTTACAGTGCTTTACGATACTCTCAAAGTTACCTGAATCTGGATTCTCCTCGATAAGTTTCAGATCTTCAGTAACCTTATCAAGTCTCTTTATAAGCTCATACAGGCTTGCCTTCATTACTCCACCAAAGATTGTATGGCGGTTTGCTACATGGTTAACAGCCTGATCAAGTGAGTACCTGACGGACTTGGCAGCCTCTTTCATATTTGAGAAAACCAGATAGAAGAAGAACTTTGCGTCATTTGTGCACTTAATATTCTTTCTTAAAAAGCCACTGCCATCTAAGGCTAATGAATAGTAGGCAGAACGTTTAAGTGAAATTGCCTCGGTGATATTTGATGATTTATTACGGGCTTTTCTCAGCGCAAACTCATTATCATCAAAGAATGCATCCATTGAAGCTTTAATGCACTCAAGCTCCTTGACGAAGTATACAGGAACTGAGGAGGCTACTGAGTGAAGGATCTCAACATCATTCTTAGCACTCAGCTCTGAGATAGCAACATCAGCCTTGGTCTTTCTGAAGAAGTTGGTGTATATGATTAGAGCTATAACCACTGGAGTTAACAGTAAAGCTGCAATCAGACCAAGATTAAACAGAAGGAAGTTTACTAAGAAGGCAATTGAAAAGGCGCAGATACCAGTTAGGAACCAGCCAGCAATAACAGTGATCACACCAGAAATTCTGTATACCGCACTTTCTCTGTCCCAGGCTCCATCTGCAAAGGAAGATCCCATTGCAACCATGAAGGTTACATAGGTTGTTGACAGTGGCAGCTTTAATGAAGTTGCAACAGAAATCAGTGCTGCTGACACTACCAGGTTGATTGATGCTCTTACATAATCAAATGGCAGTCTGTCCTCACCTTTTACAATTACAGGTTTTCTGTATCTCTGTCTGATGAAGGACAGAGATTTTTCCGGCATTGAATGATAAACAGTTCTAGAAACACCTAAACCGACTCTGGTTATGATTCTGCCGAAGGTTGAAGCACCAAACTGCTCTCTTGAGCCAGAGGTGCTTGAGGAGAGGTTAATAGAGGTTTGTACAACCTGTCTTGCTTTCTTACTTACCCAGAGGGTTACACACATGATAAGTCCAGAAAGGAACAGCCAGAAGGTTGCAGTTTTGCTTCCTGAGTTAAGATATCCCATAAGATATCTTGGATCACCGCCTGCGTTAGCCGTCCAGTCATTAAATGCATCAAGAGCTGCAAGTGGAACACCGACAAAGTTTACAAGGTCGTTTCCTGCAAATGAGAAGGCAAGAGCAAAGGTTCCTGACAGAATGATAAGCTTGAATACATTCATGTTCAGAAGAACCATAAGCTGACCTGCTAGGGCAAAGATAATGAATACTGACCACATGATAGTTGAGAAATGCTGATTCATGAAATCAATATATTCAGGTTTCATGAAAGATGCGCCCTTTGCGCCTTTCATGATCAGAAAGTAAAAGATAGCTGACAGGGAAATACCGGTGAACAGACCACCTAAATACTTGGTGCTTTTTGCAAATCTGAAGGTAAATAACAGTCTTGAAATAAACTGAACTACCATACCTGTAATAAAAGCAATGACTACTGACAGAAGAATAGCAGATACGATTGTTGCCGTCTTGTCTAGCTTGATGTAGTTGAAGATATCTGCATATGACATTGAAGAGCCATAGATTTTATAAACAGAGGCAAATGTAGCTGCACCTAGAATTTCGAAAATAATTGATACGGTAGTTGAGGTAGGGAGGCCTAATGAGTTAAAGGTATTTAACAGAATCACATCTGCTATCATTACCGCCACAAAGATAAGAATTATCTCCTCAAAGGCAAACATTTCAGGATACAGCATTCCTTTTCTGGCAATTTCCATCATTCCCGAGGAAAAGGTAGCGCCTGTAATCACACCAACTGAGGTTACAATCAAGACCACAAAAAGAGGTGCGATTCTTGTACCTACAGCAGAGTTTAGGAAGTTAGCCGCATCGTTACTAACACCTACAAACAAATCTAATGCAGCAAGCAACAGTAACATTACAACTAGTGCGAAGACTATAGTTTCAAACATAAATATCCTTGCATAAGCTCTTTTACTAATATAATTCTATTATGGTCGAAAATACTTTCATAGTTATTTGGGATAATTTTTTCTCAGATATGTAAAGGCGGAAAACCTAGTTTGTTAAAAAATTGTTAAATAAACTCTCTCTCCTTTACTGTCTTTACCTTTAAATCCAAATCTTTTATAAAAATAAACTGAGCTTAGAACTCCTGTTATTTATGACTTTTGTCTTTTGGGTATCTATTATTCGTTTTATTACTTTTTGAAACAGATTGCCTCATTTACTCATTTTTTACTGTATATTTGCTCTACTATAATATTAGTTCGAATTGCCCATTTGGCTTCATTACATTATCAGGACAACTCTGATCTACTATGCTTTCAGTTTGGCTATTTCTTTCATAAACAGGCTGATTACAAATAATTGAGTCAGAAAATAAGCTTACCCGCCAGAATACGCTCTATAAAAAAACAGTGAATTTAGGTTTTAGCAGATAATCAGAATATATTATCGAAGGTTGTTGCGGCGTTTTTAACTTTATCTAGCAAGAATTCCCCCCCACCTCTACAGGTAGGGGAGGATGTCACGCATGTACATTTAGGCAAACACTGATATCAACTTTACTGCACAGATCACTTTATTGATATCAGATCTATTAAATTTTGATATTCTTAACAGCTAGAGTTGTATAATAGAAACAATTTTTTTACCAAAAGCTGATATGCAAATGACACAGGATTTAAAAAAAGATATAACCTACGAGCGCATCAAGAAACTTATCATCAATGGGACCTACCCAATGGGAAAAAAGATTTCTGAGCGCACAATTGAGCAGGAGCTCAAGGCTAACAAGGCCCCTATCAGAGATGCTCTGAAAAGGCTTCAGGCTGAAGGTATGGTTGTAAGAAAAGCTAAAAGTGGAACCTATGTTTTCTCTCTTAGCAAAAAAGAGCTTTTGGATCTTTTAAAATTCAGATTCGTAATTGAATCCCAAAGTGTCATCATTTCTTTTGAGAACAATCAAGAAACGTTAGTTCAGGAAATTAACAGGATCCTCATGAGAATGAAACTTGCTCTTGCTCTGAACCATGCCCAGGAGTATCTTGCTCAGGACGCAGCTTTTCATGAGACTCTAGTAAACCTTTGCAATAACTCTTACTTTATCACTTCTTTTGAGAGGATCTCTGCCATTATGGATACTGCAAGAAATTCTCTTGGAAATAACCTTGAGCATATGCAAAAATCCATTGTCGATCACCAGAATATCGCAAAAGCCATTGATGAAAAGAATATTTCAAAAGTAGTAGAGCTTCTAAGAGAACATATTCTTCCAGATTTTGGTGCCTACTGGAAAAACTTTAATCTTGCAGATGACGATAGTGAACAATAGTTTTGT
Source organism: Succinivibrio sp. (assembly GCA_051885275.1). GTDB lineage: Bacteria > Pseudomonadota > Gammaproteobacteria > Enterobacterales > Succinivibrionaceae > Succinivibrio. The sequence goes on from JBJEWX010000140.1 coordinate 5,830, forward strand.
CTTTTTTCTATCTGTTGGAGTTTTAGGTCTTTTTAGAATTTTATATTGAATATCCTTTAGAAAAACACTTTTGTTCACGGATACTCTGCTTATCTTCTGTTGTACTTTTGGTAGTTTTGATCAGTTATTCTGAGCATGATGACGCCTTAAGACATCATTAAATCAGCTCTTATTGATACTTAAATCTTTCTTAACATAATCCTTTTTGTTTGAATTCTTATCGATTTTTAACATCAAATAGTGGTAAATTTAACACTTTTGTGAAAAAATACTCTCGCATTTTTGATTGGTAAGTCAGGCTAACAAAAGCCTCATGCCATGCTGCGCAACATACCTCATAGAAACAGCACCAGCTGTTCAATCGGAGATTACAATGATTTCAGCATGCCTGTTAAATGACGAAACAGATAAACTATCTATCGTACAGATAATTCCAAAGCAGCCTCTGCCTGCAGATGTGATCTGGCTTGATGTTAATCAGCCTGATGATGAGGAAAGAGCGTGGCTTGAAACTTTATTTGTTGAAGATGTTCCTGAAGAAGATGAGATGGATGACATTGAGTCCTCATCCCGTTTTCGCGTTGGTCCTGACGGTGTTCATATTCTTTCTCTTTTTCCTCAGAGACTGTCTAATGAAACCCGTGGCGTAAACATGTCCTTTACCATGAGAAAAAACCTCCTTATCTCTTTTAGGGAGGATGACATTTCCATTGTAAGACTTCTCAGATACTATATAAGACATAATAAGGTTGAAATCAGATCAGCTTTGGATATTCTGCTTAAACTTCAGGATCTGAAAGTTGATCAGTTATCTGATTTGATTGAGGATGCATACAGCACTCTTGAACAGACATCTGATCAGATAACTGATGATACCCATGTAGATGAAACCTTAGAAGAGCTTGTAAATCAGGAGGAGTTGAACTCTCAGATCCTGCAGGCGCTGCACGATACCAGAAGAGCCCTAAGGTTTATTAAAAAGACCTTTGAAAGTAGCCTTGACGACAGACAGGTAAGAACACTGGATGAGGTTTTAAATGATATTGAGTCTATTTTGCCTCATACCTCATTTATCTCAAATAAGATTAACTTCCAGCTTGAAGCCTCAATGGGATATACCAATCAGAAGCAGAACAGCATCATCAAGATCTTTTCAGTGGCAGCGGTTGTGTTCATGCCTCCTACCTGGATCGCATCTGTATATGGTATGAACTTTAAGTTTATGCCAGAGCTTGAATGGTACTGGGGATATCCTCTGTCAATTGGACTTATGATTATCTCTGCCCTACTCACATATCTGTTCTTCAGAAAAAAGGGCTGGTTGTAGCCTGACTAACAAACCCATGAGCTGTTATACACAGCTCATGGGTTGAGAAATTGCAGCTGGCTGTATTTAAATTGCTATTGAATGATCTGCTGCTCTCTTGCTCTTTTGAGTATTTCCCTAAAAGCCACCACTGAATCATAATTACAGTTATCCTGCTGAAGAAGAACATTCTTCTCGTCAAGATACATAACGCCTGATACCTCTGACTCCTGTCTGATGGTGATACAGTCAGTTATACAAAGATACAGATATCCGTAAAAAAAGTGATCTGCTGCCTTATCCTCAATGCAAAGAGTACCAAGCTGATAAAATTCGACACCCTTACTGTCTGCATCAATTCCAACTTCTTCGAAAAGCTCTCGTTTTGCCGACTCAATAAAGTCCTCCCCATGCTGCATTACCCCTCCGACCACAGCATCAAAAGTACCAGGAGAGTAATCTTTACATAAAGTTCTTATTTCAATTAGAAACTTTCCCTGTCTGTTTTGAACAGCAATATATGAGGCTCTGTGAGGAAGCTGCTCTTTTCGCATCTGTGCTCTTGAGACGGTTTTTATAACATTATTATCTCTATCTACAATATCAACCTGCTCTGTACTTGACATTCTGTGATCCTCATTCATCTAAACTGCCGCCATTGTACATTTTTTAGGAACCTCTTGCGAGAGTTCCTAAGGCATATGCTGTTAAATAAAGTATACTGTTACGTCGAACTTGCATTCATTAAGTTCGAGTGTCAAAATTGCAGGCAAATTTTCCCTGTTAACACTAATGAAGATATATGGATAAAGATCAGAAGATTATTACTCTTGAAGAAAAAATAGCCTGGCTTGAGGGCATTATTGATACACAGTCAAATGAGTTAAACAACCTGTATGACAGAATGGATAAGCTTGAGCGACAGTTCAGGATACTCTACTCAAAGGTTGGAGATCCATATGCAACACGCGCTCAGAAGGATGAGGTTCCACCTCCACATTATTAGAATTTCTACATAGTCTGTTATTGGAGAAATAATGAAAAAATTGAAATTTTTTGGAATCTGTGCATTTTTAGCTGCATTTTTATGCTCCTGCTCAAGTAAGGATGCTGTTGTAGATCTTAAAGCTCCGCTAAGCGTTGAAGAGCCGTCTGCTCAGGGAACAACCGTCTATATTGCAGATGTTACTGACAACAGAATCTTTACTGGGGCAAACAATAAATACAGTACTCCATCAGGTACAGTTTTATCAAAAGACTATACAAAAAGAGCCTATGCCCGAATGAAAACAGCCACAGGTCAGTTGGGAGGCGGAATACTCCTTCCTAAGGGAAAGACCGTTGAAAGCGTCGTAAGAGCCACTATTGAACAGGCTTTTTCAGATTGTGGCTACAACGTGGTTAAAGATCCTGCACTTGCAGATGAAAGTGCTATCATTGCAGCTGTAAGCATCAGAAAGTTCTGGGCCTGGTGCAATGAAGAAAAGGTTAATATTGTTATCAATGCTGATATTGTCCTTGATATCTATACCCAAACTCAGGATGGACAGAAACATTTTATGCTCAAGAATACTCAGCAGAGACAGGCTTTAACCGATACTAAGGCGCAGTACCGTCAGGCAACTGAAGACTCTCTGTCAAATATTTATTATCTTGCAACCCAAAAGATAAAAGCAGCCCTCTAAGATAAGAGAAAGGCAGGCAAGCCTGCCTTTCTTTCAGCCTCAGGCAAGTATTGCCACAAACTCATACATAAGCTTAAAAGAATATAACAATATAACAACTGCGCAACATCTGTTAATAATAAGAATACTTTTTTGAGAGAATCTGTTTCTGATTATACTTATGACTGCAAAAAGCCCTATAAACCAGGCAAAGGATGCAGTATATAGTCCAGATACAAAAGGGATCAGATCGGAGGATACTAAGGTTGCGTGAATAGCACCTAACATCAGGGAGCAGTCTATTAGAGCCTGAGGATTAAACCAGGTTACCACAAAGGCTGTAGCCACAGTACCTTTTATGGAGCAAGTTATTCTTGAGCTGCTGTCAGCACCCTTGGCTTTTAATAGAGAAAGTCCTATTTTAAAAACCACTAAAGAGCCTATCAGAAGCACAGCAAGTTTTACAAAATAGAATCTGTCAATCAGCGCTCCTACACCAAAAAAGCAGGAACTTGTAAGCGTAATGTCAAAACAGCCTACAATCAGAGCTGTAAAAAATGCTCTTGCCCTGCTTAGAGAGATTGCGCTGTTTATCACAAAAAGATTCTGAAGCCCAATCGGTGCCAGGCTTGCAAGGCCTATCACTATTCCCTGAAGATATATACTGTTCATTTTTTTTACCAACCAAATATTCTGTACCTAGATTTTTTTTATTTACTGATCAATAAATTGAAGATAGTATATTTAGATATAAAAATATTGTATCCAACCAAACTTATAAAAATTACCAACCAAGTTTTATGAAAACGGATGACATCACAGCAGTTGATAAAAATGCAAAAGCTCCTGCCTATAAGCAGATCATGGACTGCATTTTAAAAGAGATAGTATCTGGAAAGCTTCCTGTTGGCTCAAAACTCCCTCCGCAAAGAACCTTGGCTGTAAGATTTAAAGTGAACAGATCAACAGTGTGCACGGCGTTAAATGAGCTTGCCTCTTATGGAATCATTAAAGGCAGCTTTGGTGGGGGCACTGTTGTTGCAAGCAACACCTGGTCTATGCTGCTTAAAAGCGCCAATAACTGGTCTAATCAGCTTTTTTACGGAAAATTTATTGAAAACCTTGATACCATAAGGACAATTAACGAGCTTGAGTTTAATCAGAAAATGATAAGGCTTGGAACAGGTGAGATTGATCCAAGACTGATTAGCTCTGATTACATTAAAGAGGCTCTATCCCATGTAACCGACAATCTGAAATCTTTAGGTTATCTTGAACCACTTGGGCTTTATGAACTGCGTGAGCAGCTTTCAATTCATTTGAGAAAAATGAATATCACAGCCAGAGCTGAACAGATCCTAATCACCTCAGGCTCTCTTCAGGCCTTACAGCTAATCTCCGTCAGCCTGCTAAAACCAGATGACAGAGTTTTTATCGAATCACCATCATACCTAAAATCAATTCAGGTTTTCCCCTCTGCCGGCATTTCTTTAAGCTCCATTCCCATGGATAGCGAAGGGATCATGTACTGGAAAATCCCTCAGAAACTAAGCAAGGCAAATAATTCTCAGGCAGTGCTATATACCATCCCGGACAATCATAATCCTACCGGTATTAGTATGAGCTACACAAGAAGGAAAGAGCTTTTGGATTTCTGTACAAAACACAGATTACCAATCATAGAGGATGGGGCTTACAGTGAGCTTACGTACTCAGACGAAGATATCCGAACCATAAAATCTCTAGATAGCAATGATATGGTTATCTATATAGGAACAGCCTCAAAAACTCTCTGCCCAGGTCTTAGAGTTGGCTGGCTGGTTTCATCTGAGCCTGTTGTCTCAAGATTATCAGATGTAAAAATGCAGATGGATTATGGGGCAAGCTCAGTATCACAGATTATATTCATGAACCTTCTGAAAAGCGGAAACTACGAAACCTACCTCAAAAAGCTTAGAGCTGTTCTAAAACAGAGATTAGAGAGGGCTCTGCTTACTCTCAACCGATACTTTTCAGATATTGCAACCTGGCTAAAACCTGCAGGCGGTTTCTACATCTGGCTTAC
>JBJEWX010000141.1:0-2381 GCA_051885275.1 Succinivibrio sp.
CTGCTTTGGAGTAATAACCTCTAGCTCATCTATTTTCTGGAAGCCTCTAGGCAACAGGTCCCCTGACTTGGCTCTTGAGCTTATCCGCTGCTCTATTTCGGTAGGATTTAAGCTTAGTGTACGTTTACCACAATGAATAATCAGAGAACTTGTAGAGTGAAGTATATTCAGAGCAATCACAGCATCTGCGCCTATAGCAAGCTTAGCTCCATTTATACCTATAAGCTTGTTTCCCTTACCTTGTGATAACGCAGGTAGTTCAGATACTCTGTATATCAGCAGTCTTCCGGATTTACTTGCAACAACAATCAAATCAGATTCAATATCTTCTATTTTTATAGGTGGCAGAACTGTAGCATCATCATCTATATTGAGCAGAGCCTTTCCTGCCTTTATTCTTGTCTGAAGATCTTCTGCTTTAACTACAAATCCGTAGCCCTTGTCTGATGCGATAACATATCTCTCATCCTTATGCGCGATGAGAACATGACAGGCAACCTCTCCTGCCTGCAGACTAGCCTTTGCAGACAGAGGTTCGCCCTGACCTCTTGCAGAAGGAAGATCTTTTACGTCAACAGAATAGATCCTTCCCTTTGATGTCAGGAAGGTAGCAACCTCATTGGTTTTACCTGAAGCCTTTGATAAAAAGTTATCTCCCGATCTGTAAGACATTGCGGAAGCATCTACATCACTACCACTTGCAGCTCTTACCCAGCCCATTTTTGAAAGGATTACAGTTACTGGAGTACTTGGGATCAGATCATCTTCACTTATTGCCTTTGCTGCATCCCTGTGAACTAATCTGCATCTTCTGTCATCGCCGTACTGCTTAGCATCAGAATTGATTTCTTTTTTAATGAAGGACAAAAACTTCTTTTCAGAGCCTAAAATTGATTCTAAGTTAGCCTTTTCCTCCTGAAGCTTATCTATTTCTGACTGGATTTTAATTTCCTCTAGGCGAGCTAACTGTCTTAATTTGGTCTCTAAAATGTATTCAACCTGAGTTTCACTTAGCTTAAATCTTTCTATTAGCTTTTCTTTTGGTTTCTCCTCATTTCTGATTATAGATATAACTTCATCTATGTTCAGAATAATCAACATGAAACCATCTAATAGATGTAACCTGCGATTTACAACTTCTAGCCTGCTATTCAGTCTTTTTCTTACTGAATCGGTTCTAAATTCAATCCATTCTTTTAAAATGGTTTTTAAATCTTTTACTGCAGGATTCCCCTTGAGTCCAAGAATATTCAGATTGACATTGAATCTCTTTTCTAGGTCAGTTACCGCATACAGGTGTTCCATAAGAGACTCAATATCAACACGCTTTGACCTAGGAGTAATTATTAACCTGCAAGGATTTGTATGATCAGAGGCATTTGTGATGGCAGATACAAGAGGTAATTTTTTCTTTGACATCAGATCAGCAATCTGAGTCTCTATACTTCCACCTGATACCTGATAGGGTAAAGCAGTAATTACTATCTCATCTTTTTCTACTGTGTATACTGCTCTTTGCCTTACTGCACCCATACCGGTTTCATAAATCTTCTTTAACTCTTCTTCAGAATTGGTTATTTCACATCCACAAGGAAAATCTGGAGCAGGAACAAATTTCATCAGATCTGAAACTGTTGCATCAGGGTGATCTAGCAGATATACAGTTGCATCTGCTACCTCCTTAAGATTATGAGGAGGAATACTTGTTGCCATACCTACGGCAATACCTGTAGTTCCATTTAAAAGAATATTTGGAAGTCTTGCAGGCAGGAATTTCGGCTCATCTTCTGTTCCATCAAAATTTGGAACCCACTCAACACAGCCTGAATTCAGATCACTTAAAAGAACTTCAGCATACGCAGATAATCTTGATTCAGTGTAACGCATTGCTGCGAATGATTTAGGATCTTCAACATCTCCCCAGTTACCCTGACCATCCACCAGTGGGTATCTGTATGAGAACGGCTGTGCCATAATAACCATTGCTTCATAACAGGCACTATCACCGTGAGGATGGTACTTACCAATTACGTCACCAACGGTTTTTGCAGACTTTACGTGTTTTGCCTTGTGATTTACACCGATCTTACCCATTGCATAGACAATTCTTCTCTGCACAGGTTTCATACCATCAGCTACTGAAGGCAAGGCGCGGTCACGAATGACATTCATTGAGTAATTCAGATAAGCGTCTTCTGCAAAACGTAGCAAGGGTTGAGGTTCTATACCTTCTAGACTTAAAGCTTTAGTATTTTGATCTGACATTTAAAAAATCTCGCACAACTATGAGTTGTTGCGTATATAATATTGCAACATTTCTTTATTTTATCAAAATAACTGATTAATCATAAATGCAATTGACGCAAAGCATAATTAATTGG
>JBJEWX010000142.1:0-10829 GCA_051885275.1 Succinivibrio sp.
TAAATACAATAGGTATAACAATAGGAACTGTTTTGAGAATCAAATGAAATAATATTAGTTGTAGATGACTCTCCTGAAACCGTTTCAATGTTAAATGATGCTCTTGAAGATGAGGGGTTTTCAGTACTGGTTGCCTTAAGCGGTCTTCAGGCAGTATCCATCTGCAAAAAGATCACTCCGGATCTGATACTGCTTGATGCAGTTATGCCTGAAATGGACGGCTTTGAGACCTGCAGAAAAATCAAGGAAAATCATAATCTTGAGTCAGTGCCTGTAATCTTTATGACTGGTCTAGACTCAGAAGCAACCGTCTCCTCCTCTTTTGAAAGCGGGGCTGCAGATTACATTCAAAAACCAATCCGAATTGTGGAGCTTGTTGCCAGGATAAAAGCGCATATCAGTAAATCAAAGCAGATTAATCTGTCCCGTGAACTTTTAGACAGTGTGGGGCTGTCCTCAATTGCAACTGATGAGACCGGAGAGATTAAGTGGACAACTCCAAAAGCCAGGGAGTTCATTGAGCGGGCAAAAATAAGCAGGGTTGAAATGTTGAGCGCGCTTAAACCGATTTTTCAGTCCTTTATAGAAAACCCCTCACTAGAGGGATCAAAGCTGATTGCAGATACAAATCCTCAGCTGGCAATAAGATTTGAGGATGTCAAAGACGATCTTTATATTTTTAACCTGGTTGAGGATAAGCCTAAGGTAGATGAGTCAAAGCTTTTGTGTGAGCAGTTCTCTCTGACAGAGCGTGAGGGGGAGGTTCTGTTTTGGGTTAGTCAGGGAAAGTCCAATAAGGAGTTGGCACTTATTCTTGGAATAAGCCCACGAACAGTAAACAAGCACTTAGAGAGTGTATTTGAAAAGATGCTTGTTGAAAACAGAACAAGTGCAGCCAACATGGCATTAAAATTTCTGAATTCTGCAGGTTCTTAACATCTCTTATACACTGCTTTAACATCATTAGAGCGGTGTATGTCCTAAAATATCCTATATGTGAAGTATTCCTGAAAGCGCTTAACTATAATAATAAAAAGAATGTGATAGCTGTTATCATATATATATGATTACAGCTTAAAATAAAGCTTAAAGAGCAAGGATAAAAAAATGTCGCAGGTTTACTGCATTGGATATTCTGATTTTGGATATCTTTTATCAGACAATGACTGGTCAATAAGGCAGAATGACTTAACAGATATGCTTTATGGTCTGTATGAGGATGAGTTATCAGGACAGGATTTTGTAATTCACAGACGCTATCTTGCTAATACTAACAACCAGGAAAGTTTAGATAACGGTGATGAGGATAGCGAGCATGGTGAGATCCTTGAGCTTCCAGAAGAGATAGACAGAGTAAAAATAACCTACAAGGGCGTTGTCGTCCGTGTTATAGGCTCATACGAGTTTGAGTCGCTTTTTGGGCATATGACAAAAGATAAATATGGACTGGTGCTTGTGGAGGACAGTTCAATTGTCTGCAAAAGAGCAGATCCTGAAAATCTGTCTGAGGATATTGTGATACTTGCATTAAACCGCGATGATCTTGACAATCTTTTTGATTAGAAGATCTTACAGCTGCAATCAGCAGGTGGTTTGATCTGGTAGTTGTGAGAATAATAATATGCAGTTGCCTATAGAAGTTTTTACAAGTGATGAGATAAAGCTGATAGAAGAAGATCATGCAAGGAATTTTAACGGACACTGTTTTGATCTTATGCAAAAGGCAGGCAGAGCTGTTTTTGATCTGCTGATAAACCGCTATCCTAATGCAAAAGAGGTATGGATCTTCTGTGGCAAGGGCAATAATGGAGGAGATGGCTACATCGTTGCTAATCTTCTGCTTGAAAACTCTATCAGACACCGTGTTTTTGCAACAGGTATTCCTCATGAGGATACAGAGGCTAGGGTAGCCTATGAGTATTATTTAAGGCAGGGCGGATGTGTAGAGTCCGATCTGCCAAATCACGGTCAGCTGCCAAGTGATGGAGTTATATCATACAAAGCCCCGGATGTGATTGTGGATGCGCTTTTAGGCACAGGCATCGAATCAGCTCCGCACGGTCAGGTTACAAACTGGATAGCCTATATAAACAAGCTAAATACAAATACTGTAAGTATTGATGTGCCATCAGGAGTTGATTCAGACACAGGATCTGTTCCAGGTATCTGCGTATGTGCAGACATCAGTGTATGCATGCTGGGGCTTAAGGCGGGTCTTTTAACAGGGGATGCTGTTGATTATGCAGGAGAGGTTGTATACGACTCATTAGGGGTTGATGTAAGACCTTACTATGAGCAGTTTGACTATGCAGCAACCAGGTATCCTCTGCCTATAGTAAAGGTTGAGTATGAGGATATCAGAGCAGAACTGCCTGAAAGATTTCCCTCCTGCTGCAAGTCAGACAATGGAAAGGTGCTAATAGTTGCAGGCTCTTTGGGGTTTGGAGGAGCTGCCATTATCTGTGGCAAGGGAGCATTGAGATCTGGGGCTGGATTAGTTAAAGTTGCACTTGATAAGGAGAACTATCAGGCGCTGCTGTCTGTTCACCCGGAACTGATGACAGCTGATCTTAATGATCCTAAGGCGATTTTAAAGTCCGCCTCATGGGCTGATGTGATAGCAGTAGGCCCTGGACTTGGAACAGATGAGCGGGCAGCATCAATACTTGCTCACCTTGATGATATTGCAGACAAGTATCTGGTATATGATGCAGATGCCCTGACCCTGTTATCGATGTATGAGCAGAATTACTATCATGAAAACAGAATCATCACACCGCATCCTGGAGAGGCGGCAAGACTGCTTAACTGCTCCGTTGATGAGGTTAACTCTGACAGACTGTCAGCCTGCTACAAACTGTGGCAGAAGTATGGCGGAGTTGTGCTGTTAAAGGGAGCCGGCAGCATTGTCTGTGACGGCAAATGCCTGACCATCATCAATGAAGGTTCTCCTGCTTTGGCAACAGGAGGATCAGGTGATCTTTTAACAGGAATCATAGCCTCTCTGTCAGCACAGGGACTCAGTCTTGAAATGAGTGCTGTAGTTGGAGCCTGCGTACATGCAAAGGCAGGAGAGCTGTGCGCCTTAAATTACGGAACCATAGGCTGCTTACCAACAGATGTAAGCCTTTATGTTATGGAGCTTATCAATGGCAGAAAAAGTGTATGACCTCCCAGGCGAGGAGTATACAAGAAAATTAGGGATGGCATTAAGTTCAGTAGTTGTTCCTTTATGCAAAGAGCAGAAAAGGAGTATTGTTATAAACCTTGTAGGAGATCTTGGGGCTGGAAAGACAACTTTCTGCAAAGGTTTTATTTTAGGCTGCGGATATGAATCGCTTGTAAGATCACCTACCTACACACTAGTTGAGCCATATGATTTTGATGGTTTTTCAGTATATCATTTTGACCTGTACCGCCTTTTAGATCCAGAAGAGCTTGAATACATGGGAATTAGAGATTATTTCTCCAAGCCCTGTGTTTGTCTTATTGAATGGCCTGATAAAGCTCAGGGCATGATCCCTGATGCAGATGTCGTAGTAAATATTGAATATGAGCTTAATACAAGAGAGGTTGTGATAGAATCTTCCTTATTAAGTGAAAGTCAGTTAATGACAATAGAGCAGGCAATTAATCAGTAACGTGAAAGAATTTTTCAATTTTGTAAGATTATTTATCTTAGCAGCAGTTTTATTATCTGCTGCAGGTGTATCTTTTGCACAGGATATCAGAAGTCTGCGTTCATTTCATAACGCGGAAAAGTCAAGAATTGTAATTGATATAACAGGCAAGCCGGATTATGCAACCTCTCTGAGCAGGAACAGAGAAGCCTTTGTAATCAGAGTTAAATCGCAGAGTAACCCGGCTAAAGCTCCATCAAAGGTTCCACTGTCAGTAGGCAGCTGCATAAAATCCTTCCAGAAGAAAATTGACCGAAAAGACGTAAGATATCTTTTCTCCCTGTCAAAATGTGACACTCCTAAGGTATTTGTACTCTCCCCTGCAAAAGAGAATGGTGACTACAGAATTGTCCTTGATTTTGCTAAAGAAAAAACAGCAGTCAAAAGCAGTACAGGCTCAAAAAATAATCAGAGTTTACCAAAGAGTACATCCATAGATACCTCAGTACCTCTTGCAACCTATGAGCGCGATCTGTTCATCAAATACTCAAGTGCCACAAAAGATGGCTTTAGAACGATGTCTCAGGAGAATGCTGAAAAGTATGCCATTGAACTTAACAGTTTAAGAGGCGAGTATCAAAAGGCATTAGAGGCAAAAAAAAGCAGTGCTAAGAAAGTAGCCGCCACAAAGAGTAATGATTCAAAGAGCAGGAATAATAAACAGACCAAACAGGAAGTTGAGGAAATAGTATCGGAGGCCTCAGCCCCACCGGTACCGGTTAAGGCAACCCCTATCTCAAGACCTTTTATTATTGCAATTGATCCAGGACACGGCGGTAAAGATCCTGGCGCTATCGGCAAACGCGGGGTTAGAGAGAAGAATGTTACCCTGGCAATTTCAAAGGCCTTATACAATTACATCAATTCAAACAGGAACTTTAGAGGCACTCTGACCCGTTCATCGGATGTGTTTATTGATCTTGACCGCCGTTCAGAAATTGCAAGAAAGCGCAAAGCTGATCTTTTAATCTCAATCCATGCAGATTCTGTTGAGTCTGGAAGTTCTTCCGCCCGAGGCGCAAGTGTTCTTGTTTTATCAGAGAACAGAGCTCTCAGAGAGAATGGAAAAATACTAAAGAACAACAAGCAGACACAGCTAATAGGCGGTGCAGGTGAGGTTATGGATCAGAGTGTAGGAAATCCATACCTTGCGACCGCAATTTTAGATATGTCCTCTACTAACTCAAGATCTGAGGGAAACCTGCTGGCTCAGGAGATTCTGCGTGAGCTTTCCGCCTTTACCCATGTCAGAAAGAGTCAGCCTATAAAGGCCTCTTTAGCGGTTTTAAAATCCCCTGATATTCCTTCTCTTCTGATTGAAACAGGTTATCTGTCAAACAGATATGAGGAGATTCAGCTGAATCAGCCTAATTATCAAAAGCAGATTGCCTACCGAATATATCTTGGAATCAAATCATATTATGAGAAGTATCCGGCTCAGAAGATAAAATCAAGACAGGAATCCTATGCAAGAACCAAGAGTATCTCAGGCAAAAAGAGTGTTACCGTTAAAAAGGGAGATTCTCTGTCAGTAATAGCCAAGAAAAACGGCACTACAGTTTCTGCGATAAAGAAATTAAATTCACTAAAATCTGATACTGTTCATGTAGGTCAGGTTCTGTACATTCCTTAGGAGCAGCATGGCTTCAATTAGACTTCTGTCAAAACAACTTGCAAGTCAGATAGCGGCAGGAGAGGTGGTTGAAAGGCCCTCTTCGGTTGTCAAAGAACTTTTAGAAAATGCGGTGGATGCCGGGGGCAGTCACATTCTCTGTCAGATAAAAGGGGCTGGAAAGCAGCTAATTAGAGTAAGAGATGATGGCACTGGCATTGAAAGGGATGATCTGCCACTAGCACTTGCACCTCATGCAACCTCAAAGATCTACACGGTTGATGATCTGTCAAAGATTATGACACTTGGCTTTCGTGGAGAGGCCTTAGCTTCCATAGCTTCAGTCTCAAAGCTTACCTTAAGTTCCCGTCATCAGAATAGTGAGGATGCCTATGCAGTTGAGGTTGAGGGACCTGAACAGTCCCCTGTGGTTAAACCCTGTGCTCATCCTGTAGGAACTACCGTTGACGTGTGTGAGCTCTTTTTCAATACCCCTGCGCGCAGACGCTTTTTAAAATCTGACCGCACTGAGTTCATGAGGATTAAGGATGTCTTTATCAGGACAGCCCTGTCTCACCCTCAGATAGGCTTTGAGCTTGTAAGTGACGGCAGGAGTGTACTTAAGGTCAGCAAGTCCAGAGTTGAGCAGGGAGTAGATTTAAAGAGAACCGCAACCCTTTTAGGCGGAGATTTCTCAAAAGATGGGATTTCAGTTTTAGCTGAAGATCCAAATCTTATGATGGAGGGGATGCTGTTACCTCCTCCAAAGGCAGAGGAGAGTCTGCCTGAGCAGATATATCTTTTTTTAAATAACCGCCCAATTGCAGACAAACTTGTAACCCATGCCATCAAAGAAGCCTTCTATGAGGTTTTAGGACAGACTCTCCCGGTGCGTTGTGTGTTATACCTTAGTGTAAATCCTGAGAGTGTGGATGTTAATGTTCATCCAAGAAAGGATGAGGTAAGGTTCCATGAGCCAAACCTAATCCATGATTTAATTGCAGATGCCGTGGTTAATTCCCTAAGAAAGGCAGGGGTTATGCCCTGTAAGACTGAAGAGCCCCTCCTTGAGGATACCGCTTTAGGCAGTTTAGGCGAAGATCATAGAGCAACCTTTGATATAGGCTCTAAAAGTCTTCCGCGGTTTCCTCAGGGTCACTCAGCCTTTTTCAAAGGAGGCTCCACATCAGGTGAGGGGGCTTTACCCAAAGCGGTCAGACCAGATAATCTGACAGAGGATGAGGCAAGACGGAACATCAGTATTTTTAAATCCCAGATTGCAGCCTCTAATGTTAGTGCAAATGCTGATCTTCTGCTCAATAAGAACACAGATAATCATAGGGCCGCTGAAAACAGCTCTGAAGGTTATGATAGGCCTTTGAGTGCGGTAACTCTTTTAGATGTTGTAGACACAAATGTGGTGCTGATTAAGGTTAATAGCAGGTACTATCTTGTAAACATGGATCTGTTTTCCTTAAAACAGACAGCAGAGACCTATGCTGGGCAGGTAAAAAATTCAGAGGTCTCCCTATACAGACTTACAATGCCGTTTTCTGTCAGTACAGATTCAAACACAGCCGCCATGCTTAAAAACTGTACCCTTGCGCTATCAAGGCTTGGCTTTAATATCAAGATCTTCAGAAACAGAATTGAGCTTGTGGAGGTTCCTTCTCTGGTTAAAGGCTGTAACCTTGAGAGTATAAGCTCAAGATTATTCAGTTATGTTAGGGACTGCTATGATAAAAAGGCCATAGCTTTAATTGAAGACGGACAGTGTCCTTTTGCAATCAGTAAACTTGTAGCTTCTTATACAAAGAGGCAGACTCTAAGCTATGAGCAGTGTTTAGGACTTCTGTCCTCTCTGCCTTATGATAATCCTCTTTTAGAGCTTGAAGGTTATTACATGGAGCTTAATCTTAACGCTCTTTGTCAGAAGCTGACTGGAGATTTGCATGAATAGAGCCGTTGTCATATTAGGACCTACTGCCTCAGGAAAAAGTGCACTGTCATTAGAGCTTGCCAGACACAGAAAGATTGAAATCATAAGTCTTGATTCAGCTTTAATTTATAAGGGAATGGACATAGGCTCGGCAAAGCCTTCAAAAGAAGAGCTTAAAAGTGTTCCGCATCACCTTATAGATATTTGTGATCCAAAGGACAGCTACAGTGCCGCCTCTTTTAGAGAGGACTGCATAAGTCTTGTAGATAAGATAACATTAAGAGGGGCCATACCGGTTATCTGTGGTGGTACCATGATGTACTACAAGGCTCTGGTTGAGGGCCTGTCTCCGCTTCCTCCAACTGATCCTGCTGTCAGAGAGGCTATTGCAAAAGAGGCCAAAGAGAAAGGCTGGCCCTACATGCATGAGTTGCTTAGGACAATTGACAGGCCAAGTTATGAAAAGTTAAATCCTAATGACAGGCAGCGGGTTTCAAGGGCCCTTGAGGTGCATGCCATGACCGGCAGAGCCATGAGCTCCTATTTTAGTGAGACCAGGCAAAGCTGTCCTTTTGAACGTCTTGAGTTTATCCTGCTGCCTTTGACGGATGATAGAACTGAGCTTAGAAAAATTATCCGCAAAAGGTTTTTAAAGATGCTTGATGATGGCTTTGTAGATGAAGTCAGAGCACTTATGAGCAGCGGAGAGCTGAATCCTGATATGCCATCAATGAGAAGTGTTGGCTACAGGCAGATTTTTGAATATTTAAAAGGCGAGTATGACTATGACACTATGGTTGAAAAGAGTGTTGTGGCTACTTCAAAGCTTGCAAAACATCAGATGACCTGGCTTAGAGGATCGCTGTCAAAGGATAATGATGCTCTTATAAAAGAACGGCTTACAATTGGTGAAAAGGATAATTTAAAGAAGGTGTTATGCCAGATAGACAGATTCTTTTAAAGGTTTTTGCAGCCTTATTTATTTTCATATTCAGCTTCACCTTTTTAGGCAGAGCAGCTGCTGCTCCTGTAGTAACCACCTCTTTAGGCAGTATTGAAGGTGTTGATGCTGGGCATATGGAAGTATTTATGGGAATTCCCTATGCTAAGGCTCCTACAGGGGAACTGCGCTTTGCCCCTCCTCAGAAGACCGAGCCTTTTGCATCTGTCCTAAAGGCAAACAGTTTCTGTCCTATATTCCCTCAGCTGGGCTTTTTAGCAACCAAAGCCAGTCAGAGAATGTCAGAAAACGCTCTTTGTCTTAATATCTTTCGTCCTAAAAATGCAACTGCAGCGTCAAAACTTCCAGTTTATGTCTGGATCCATGGTGGCGCCTACCTTATGGGCAGCGGCAGTAACCCTCTGTATGATGGATCAGTGTTTGCAAAGCAGGGAATTATTCTTGTAACCATCAACTACAGACTAAATGCGCTTGGTTTTTATGCCTCAAGACAGACCTTAAAAGATTTTGGAACTACCGGAAACTGGGGACATCTTGACATGGTGGCCTCGCTTTTGTGGTTAAAGGAGCATATATCAGACTTTGGCGGTGATCCTGACAATATCACCATAGGTGGAGAGTCCGCAGGAAGCATGGCAGTATCAGCTCTTATATTAAGTAAAAAGGCAGAAGGTCTATTCAAAAGAGCAATATTAGAAAGCGGCACTATCCTAAGTCATCCTTTTGGAAGTCTGAACCGTGAGAGCAACAAAAAGAGCTCATTTT
The DNA here is from genome assembly GCA_051885275.1 of Succinivibrio sp. Taxonomy (GTDB): domain Bacteria; phylum Pseudomonadota; class Gammaproteobacteria; order Enterobacterales; family Succinivibrionaceae; genus Succinivibrio. The sequence continues at coordinate 8,958 of JBJEWX010000142.1, forward strand.
TAAACAGTGCAACTATGGCCGCCCTGTTTGGGGCGGACGACTCAAAGGCGGGCCTTTCTCTGTTAAGGCAGGTTGAGCCTTCGCTTCTTGCCTATCATACCGCCTATGATTATGAATTTGAAAAGAATACTTTCTCTTTTCTTACCCCCTGCTTTGATGGAGGCTTTTTACCCTATGATCCCTATCAGACACTAAAAAGCGGAGATTTCAATAAGGTTGATATCCTCATAGGATATAACACTGATGAAGGGGAATGGTTTACAGATAGGGAAATTACCTATGAAATATTCAAGCAGGGGCTTTTTAACCGTTATGGATATTTTTCAGGGCGCAGAGTCTTTTCTCTTTATAAAGCCAAAGATTATAGGGACAGCCAGAGTGCACAGGAGGCATTAAGCAGCTACAATGCTGACACCATGTTCAACCTTGGTATGAAGATCTTTGCCGATGCAATCTCAAAGGATAACCGGGTATACATGTATCATTTTGACTATGCTCCACAAAATGACATGTTTGAGCACAGAAAAGTACTGCACAGCTCTGAAATAAAGTATGCCTTTTCCAATCTGCCTGCAGGCGCCTCAGAGGAGGAGTATCTTATGGCAGCTACCATGAACAGCCTTTTTGCAAACTTTATAAAAACCGGTGATCCTTCAACTGCAGAAATCAGCTGGCCTGTATATGACAAGGATGAGGCCAGAGTGCTTAGAATCGGCAGTAAAACCGAGGTTGAGCAGTTTAAACTTAAGGACAGACTTTTAAAACTTGAAGCGGAAATTATGGAGTAGAGCCTGACTACTCCTTATATTCAATTGAATCCTGACGACTGCCACGTACTGCAGTTCTTAAGGTAACCTTGTTTCCCTCTGTCACACCGCTTTCATAGGCATCGGCCAGGATTTTTTTCTGTCTGCCCTGGGAGGATTTCTTGTTTGCGTATTTTTTCATGCTGTAGTTTTGTATGGATTTTGCAACATTGGAAGTGTTTTTAAACTCCTCAACCTTTTCAAAAATTGAAGACCAGTAACCATAGCAGAAACTGTCCAGCAGATTTTTTCTAAGCTTATTTAATAAACCGGTATATTCAGGTCTCAGATCTTTTATAAGTCTAAGACATGATCTGCAGCTATTCAGACACTCATCTGTATCAATGCGTACTGGAAACTCCATCTTAAGACGGTCTAAAACAGCAGTTATCTGCGGATCGTCCTCAGACATAGCATCAATGATGCTTTTAGAGTTAAGCAGGATATCAATTATCTTGGCATCTATCTTCTTTGAATACTCGTCCTTAGCCTTTGACATGGACCTTATGAGAATGCAAGACACATATTCACAGCTTTCTAAAAGCTCTTTTGGACCAATAAAAACAATTGCATCAACGGAAGTGCCACTTATCATGATAAGAGGTTCAACTCCGAAAACCCTTTTTATGATCGTAGCAATACCTGTGCCCTGTTCTTTATTTTTAAAACCTCTTGGCAGTTCAAGCTTTAATTCACCAATATCGCTAAGCTCAATTTCGCTCATGTCTATCTGATATTTTTCGATAAGTTTCTGAGCTCTGCTAAGAGCAGCTGCAGCCTCATTTGCGTTAGAGCTTGAAGATAGTGCTAAAAGCTTTTTTATTCTGATAATAAGTTTTTCTTTTTCCACAAAACCACCTGTTTATGCAATATTATGCTGACAGTTTATAACAATATGACAAGATTGGCTGATAAAAATAAAACGCTCTGTTGTAAAAAATAGATTGTTTAACCTCTTCTAACAGAATTATGGCGCCAACACCATACATGGCATACGTATGAATTTATATAGATAAATCATGCTATTATTGTTCATTTTCGTAAATAATGTTCTTTATAAATTTGT